>CBFDAW010000799.1:0-1505 GCA_965602865.1 uncultured Thermoplasmata archaeon | reverse complement strand
AAAAATTAGGGCAAAATAAATTTAATGGTGTATTTAATATCGAATAACTCTTTACGGGTGAAAAAAGATTTATATGAAAGTAAAATATACACGCCCCATTGGGGGTTAACTAGGAATGGAAAAAATCGACGAGTTAATCGACGCTACTGGTGCTTATGATTGCGTAGAATGCGGTAAATGTACGAGCCTATGCCCCGTTGCAGCATGCAATCCCGACTTTGCTCCAAGGTTAATCGTAGTTAAAGCTTTAGAAGGTATTCAAGGACTCTCAGAAGAAAAGGATATCTGGTCTTGTCTTACCTGTGAAATGTGTTCGGATATGTGTCCGTATAAGGTGGATTATTCGAAATTTGTCCGTGGTCTACGCGAAGAAGCTCTTTCCATGGGTGCAGCACCGGTATGTTCACAAGGTGGATTGATCCAAACCATGGGACGAATTATGACCGCACCTGAGTTAAAACAAAATAGACTAAAGTGGCTCGACCCTGACTTAAAGATTGCCGAGAAAGGCGATGTCTATTATTTTATGGGGTGTTTACCGCATTTAGATATAATTTTTGAAGAGAAAGATGTGCGGCTATTGGAGATCGCAAAAAGTGCAATAAGAATTATGAATCATGCTGGGATCATACCGGTGGTGAGTAATACTGAGGTGTGTTGCGGCCATGATATGCTTTGGGTGGGAGATAGACCAAATTTCACTAAACTTGCAAAACAAAATATTGAAAATATTAAGAACTCAGGTGCAAAACAAGTTGTATTTTCCTGTGCCGAGGGATTTAGGACTTTCGATGTGGATTATCAAGAGGTATTTGGTGACCTGGACTTTGAGATATTACATATTTCCGAATTCATTTTGGATTTAATGGATGATGGAAAATTAAATTTTAAAAATGATGGTAATGTAAAGGTAACATACCACGACTCATGCCGATTAGGACGGCATATGGGCATTTACGATACACCCCGTGATATATTGAAAGAACTTCCCGGGGTCGAGTTGATAGAGATGGAACGCATCCGTGAAAAATCCGCATGCTGTGGTGTATCTGCGTTTGCCACGTGTGAAAGTTCGTCAAAAAAGATGCAGCTCGAGCGGTTGATGGAAGCTAAAAATACCGGGGCGGAAAAGATGCTAATGTTCTGTCCGAAGTGCCAGATACATTTCAAGTGTACCACATGGAAAGAGATGCCCGTAGAAAAGGAGAAGGTAGATATTCCGATTGATGACATGACAACCTTTATCGCCGAACGGTTGGAGGCAAAAACGGTATAAATTATTAGCTTGGCTTAAATAAACCCTGCACTTTCCAGTTCGATTCGAATATTTTCCACAGCGCGTTCGATATCTTTGACTTTCTTCGCACCTGTGCAGACCACTTTACCGGAGCCAAATAATAATGCCACGACCTTCGGGTCCTCGACGCGATACACAAGTCCCGGGAATTGCTCAGGCTCGTACTCCACTTTCTCTAAACCTAATGAGATCGCGATTGCATTCAATT
>CBFDAW010000798.1:0-1509 GCA_965602865.1 uncultured Thermoplasmata archaeon | reverse complement strand
AGGATTATTGGATAAAGGTTCGTGTCGATCCCACGGTAGAGCTCTTCTGTACCATCCATCGATTAGCAAAGACCGGCGTAGATAATACACAGGAACTCCCGGTTTATATTAGGGATATTGAGAATTATTTTGCTCCATATGGGAATCACAGGGCTGTTGATATGGCAAAAAAGTTGTGGGAGACCCATCGTATTAATATTAGTGCTCTAAGTACCCTGGTTGTTTATCTTGGTGATCCACCGGAACTCATCCCCCTGAATCAACTTGATCCGCTGCCTTCCGAACTTGATTCGCGGTGGACGGTCGATGTTATTCCTGAGTTCATTGAAGCTGCCAGAGAGTTTTCACGAGATTCAGAATACATGGCTTTTTTTAGCAGCCAAAAGCAACTATTTGATCGTTCAGAAATGAATCTGAGCATATCTCTTAATGATGCAAATATGCTCGATTGGTTCAAAATCTACTTCGGTTATGTACCAGATAATTACACAATTATTGTTGGTATGCAAACCGGATTTGGAAATTATGGAGCGAGCATAACCCGAGGTGATGGCACAAATGATTTCTTTTCCATAATAGGTGCCCATTCGCCGTTATTCTGGAATGGAATTCCAAGATTCTCGTCTTCCTGGGTGACTCCTATAGTGATTCATGAGTTTTGTCACCCATACATAAATCCTCTTGTCGCACAAAACTTAGAAACCCTGAAAGAATCGGGAGAAAAATTGTTTTCATACAATAAAGCCGAATTGACTAAGGTAGGCTGTCTAGCTTGGGATGGTATGATGAATGAATACATCGTTCGCGCTTGCGTCATTCGCTATTATCATTCAAAGAAAAATATTGAAGCAATTGAAAAGCAAGTTCGTATCGATGAAGATCAGGGCTTTGCGGGCATCAAAGCTCTTGCAGATCTTTTTGAAGAATATGAACAGAATCGAGATAAATATCCCAATTTGGAGTCCTTTATGCCACGGATTGCGATCTATCTTGAGAAATTCTCTGCGTCTATAAATGAAGGCACATAACAAATCATTAAAGCCGACCGTAACGCGTGTCACGCCCTTTGCAGAGAAAGCAAAGCCCGCGCCATGCTACGGCGGCTTAGTTCCACCGTTGACCAGCCCGTAAAAGTAGCCATACTGCCAATTAATGTAATGCCAAAAAGAGGAAGGGTATCAAACCTGGGTAGCTAAATAAGCTGAGTACTGGTAGCAAAAAGTAAGGTGGTCTGGAATCTAATGGTTTCAAATGGGTTACCTTAAATCGAACTAAGCTGGCCAACAAACCGCTGAAGTGGGACTGGGTTTACAGAGCAGCTTTTAGAGTAAAATGCTCAGAAAGAATTTAATACAGATAAAGAGCTTTGGTGGCATGCGTCACCCAGCCACTTAGCTCGCCGTTATACCTATAAATAGGAATAGAAATGGATGAAACCAATCCCCTGCTCGGGGAAGAAATGAAGAAGGTAGTGAGAAATCAAATCAGACAAAATGATCCCCCTGAAAC
>CBFDAW010000797.1:0-1511 GCA_965602865.1 uncultured Thermoplasmata archaeon | reverse complement strand
GAACGTGGGCTTCGATATCCATGGTGAAACCAGTGGTTGGCGAAAGCCCGGGTTCATCGAAGAACGCGTCATGACCACCGATGTTGCTCCAGTAATAAACCGCATGCTTGAAACTATGGAACCCCGCGAAGACGGGTCGTATTTAATCGATCTAACATTCTACACGGATTCGCCAGGGATTCTAATGCTAAATGATGTTAGAATTGACTGCTCATTTTTAACAAACATTATGCTCTTCGAGAAGGATCTGGAGGATAAAGTTCTTAGTTTCGATTCGATCCAGCAGCGGCAAGAGACCTATGTGAATATCCCCAGTCAAGCGAAAGTGCTGGATGCCACTTTGAAAATCACTGGTGATTTGTCCCGGGAGAGGATAGCGAACAGATCCATTGATGAAACCGATGTGTACGGCGTAGTAATATCGGGGCAATATCTGATTGCGCAAGAGGTGGTTCCGACCCAAAACCTAAATGTTACACGAATCAGTCTTCATTTGGCAAAACTAGTGACCGACTTAGAGGTGGATATAGAGATCCATCCGGGTCATCCTGAAGGACAACCATTAGATGAGGTGATTGCCGGTAAGACATTAACGGCTGCCGATCTCGCACAGACCTATAACTGGATCGATATTAATTTTGATGATTTAACACTAATGTCCGATACAAACTATTGGATAGTTCTGCGGGCAAAAAAGGGTGAATTGAACTGGCATGCAGATGTAAAAAGCCCGTGCGGGGGGATGCTTAGGTATAGTAAAGATGGCGGTAAGACCTGGAGCAATCATCATATGGATGGACTGTTCAAAATTTTCTATATGATGGAAGCCTATGAACCCTCACCAGCTTTTACGGTCGCCAGAAGAAGTAATATAAAATGGAGCTATACTGGCCAATTCAAAGAAGAATACCAGATACCGGATTTTTCCGAAGAATTAAACAGGTATATTACGCAAACGCGTGAATACGGCGCCGAGATGTGTCAAGTACCATTGGCATTCTCTTCGGAATCTATTGGCACACTGCACCTTTCAAATCTATTAATAAAATGTGAATTACCCACCTTAGAATTAAAAGAAGAACTCGAGGGTGTACCACTAAAAGAACATATAAAAGCTACATTGGACCTGCTGGAGAAATTGAAGAATAAACTCAATCAAGTTCTCGATGGTTTGCCCCTTGAAGCATTGAATGAGCAAATCAAGGTGAAAAAAAGTGAATAAAAAAGGATAAGAATGAGCGTTTTTCATAGACTATAATGGAGTTATAAATGGATAGTCATCTGCCCCTCCAAGTATTAAATATGGATTCTTACCGCCATTCGGGGACCCTAGATCCACGATCTGATCATGTCCTCCTTGGTCTTGGTTCGAGCCTTGATAATCGTCATATGCTCCTTCTCCTGGTTGGTCAAAGTCATTCCAGTAATTACCACCCTCCGTATCAGGGTCCAATATAGGATCAGTATAACCGTTATGCCAGGTGTTAGAACATTCATCATATGCTTGTGGT
>CBFDAW010000796.1:0-1521 GCA_965602865.1 uncultured Thermoplasmata archaeon | reverse complement strand
AATAATACAATTAAAAATAATGTGGAATACGGAATAAAATTGATAAAAGAAGGCTGTAACTGTGGCACTAATCTCATATATCATAATAATTTTATTAATAATAATAAAGGTGGCACCCAGGCATTAGATAATAGTATAAATAACAAATGGGACTCGGATGGAGAAGGTAACTATTGGTCGGACTGGACCACGCCGGATAACGATAAGAATGGAATAGTCGATAGTCCCTATAATACTTCAGGAAGTTCTCAAACAAAGGATAATTACCCATTGACAGCTCCTTACGGAATTCCCAAATTATATATCACGGATAATCTAACCGCTTATGAGGATATGGCATATTCTGAAAAGTGCTATGTAAAAAATTCACCACATAAGATAACTTGGTCAAAATCAACAAATGCATCATGGTTATCACTCTCTACTGATGGTGTCCTATCCGGTATACCGGAGAATTCCGATGTTGGAACCAATTGGGTGAACGTAACTGTTTCGGATAGTTATAGTGAACTGGATTGGTCGAATTTTACAATAAAGGTAGTAAATATAAATGATCCACCAATTTGGATGGACCTTCCAATAGATACAACCATTAAGGATACGGATATCTATTCTTTCGATGTAAATGCCAAGGATATCGATGCGGGTGATGTTCTAATCTATAACCTAAAATCTAATCCGACTTCTTCCATATCCATCGACCAGAACACCGGTTTAATCGATTGGCAACCGCAAAACAGTGGCATATATAATTTCAATATCAGTGTCACAGACGCCCAAATTACAATATATCATGAGTTCAAGATAGAGGTTATTAAGAATTCACCTCCCATTGCAACTCTCACATCACCTAAGAATAATTCCGAGCTCAGTGTCCGGAACCCGACCCTTATATGGACTGTTCACGATAACGATGGCGATAACGTAGCCTGCGATTTATATCTGGGGGAGATACTATCCGAGATAGAAGAATTGGCTAAAAACAATAAAGCGGCGATGGCACTCAGCACTACCGCCTTTACCAATACGACATCTCTGGAGACCAAGAAGACCTACTATTGGACAGTGGTTCCACATGATGGTGCCGTGTTTGGTAAATGCGTTAGCGGTATATGGGCGTTCACTATTGAAGAGACCGCTATCATCAATCAGTTACCCGAGTTCCGGTCCGAACCATTATTAGAAGTGGAAGTTGGGTTGGAATGGACATACGAGCCGATAGCCATCGATAATGATGTCAATGACACCGTAACAATTAACCTCGTTTTTGGTCCCGAGGGGATGGTGTTCACCACCGGAGTACTAAAATGGACCCCGACAGATGCACAAGTCGGTGAGAATGATGTAAATCTTGAGGCTACGGACGAAAAAGGTAGTATTTTTCAGGAATTCACCATAACCGTTACGAAAAAAGTGCCAAGCAACCAGCCGCCAGTGATATCTCCGATTGAAAATGTTACGGTTATTGAAGGTGATCTGGTTTCAGTACAGGTTATTGTTACGGACAAGGATAACGATACG
>CBFDAW010000795.1:0-1530 GCA_965602865.1 uncultured Thermoplasmata archaeon | reverse complement strand
AATTTATATAAGTAAATTGCTGAAGATCTCAGAATTCATTAGCATTTATAAATTTGAGAATTTTAAAACCAAGAAGAAAAATACCAACATTATCAAAAGATCAACATATACCAGAATTATTTACTTGTTTTCAATCGATATCAAGATCTGATGGAAAATTAGAAATAGTGATAATTCTTTTACTACCTCAGATGAGGGAGAAAAGGTATTTATTGCTTAGAGTAGTGTTGATTTTCATATCACTCATTTTGATCTCCATGATTAGCTTAAATGCTTCGGCTAAAACCGTTGTAAAAGCTGGTGAGGATAAAACCGTCTATGTTGACGAGGAAGTCGAGTTCCAGGGCGTGGGGGTGGGAAATTATCTTTGGGATTTTGACGAATCTGTAGATAATAATAATGATGGCGATTATACCAACGATGCCCAAAAAACCGGAAAGACGGTAACGTACACGTTTGAAAAAACGGGGACTTATATTATAACTCTTACAGTGGTTCAAGGCGGGAATGCCTCAACTCTCAAATCGGAAATAACGGTAGAAGATGCACCAATAATAGACGCCTGGTTCATGGGATTGATCTTTGTTATTATCGGAATAATCATGTTTCTCGCCGAAGCAAGTTCACCCGGGTTCTTCATCGGTATCCCCGCAAGCATTCTTGTTGTAATTGGAATTATAGGTATAGCGTTCCCATCGCTATTTTTCACGATCTGGAGCCCGATCATTGCCGCGATCGTTGCGGCGATTACCACCATTGCGATTATGACCCTTTATAAGAAATTAGCGCCTCCCGAGGCACCTACTACCACAGTGGGCGAATCTTTAATCGGTAAAAAAGGCACCGTTACGGTCGATACGATACCGTATAATTTGACCAAGGGAAAAGTTAAAATTGACTCAGAATTATGGAGCGCAACTTCAAAACGGCGCATAAAAAAAGGTGCACAGGTAGTTGTAGTTGCATCTGAGGGAGTACATATTACCGTTGAGAAAATTAAAAAAAATGTCTAATATAAAAATGAATGAAAAAACCATAGTGGGGTATTAAATTGGCAGATATAGTATCAATCGTGTTCGGAATCGTTATTTTATTGATAATTGCAATAATCGGGATTTTATTAACTTCTGTTAAGATCATACAGCCATATGAGCAGGGGTTGTTGATAGTATTGGGTAATTTCCGTCGTCGGCTGAACCCAGGGTTAAATATCGTACCGCCTTTGATTTCGCAAGTAGTAAAACTGGATTTGCGAACCCAGACCCTGGATGTGCCGCGGCAGGAAGTAATAACCAAAGATAATTCGCCGACCAATGTGGATGCGATAATATACATAAAAATAGTTGATCCCGATAAAGCGTACTTTGAAGTCCAGAACTATAAAATGGCGACTATCTACCTCGCCCAGACCACACTTCGTTCACTTATTGGTGACATGGAGTTGGATGAAATATTATATCAACGTGAAAAGATCAATACCCATCTCCGTGACATTTTAGACGAGGCTACCGATAAATGGGGCGTAAAAGT
>CBFDAW010000794.1:0-1555 GCA_965602865.1 uncultured Thermoplasmata archaeon | reverse complement strand
AGAACGATCTGGTATTCAACGGTACATTATCGGTTACTAACGAAAATAACAAAACTATCGCTGATGGGGAGCTGGTACGCGGCGGAGAAAAGCTAAATTGGACCGGTTTAAAGGTGGTATACGAGAATACTACAAATGTTTACCCACCGGCTGATGAATTTGATGTTGCTATTTGGAATGAAACCTGTGATTTATGGTTAGATTCACCAGCAGCGGGTGAAAACTTCACCATACAAAAATTCGCCGGTTCTGTTACAGACCTAGATGGTGATACGCACACTATCAACATAATTGATATTCCACCTGAATGTGATACTACAAATGAAACATTCACCATCAAGATCGACGGCGATAATGTAACTTTTTCAAATCCAATACCAGAAAATACGACCTGGCAGACCATTTCTGATGTCCCCGTAAGCGTGAACATAACAGATATTGGTGGTGGATTTGTAAATGGCTCAAGTATTAAGTATTGTTACTCAACGAATAACGGTACGAATTGGAGTAATTGGAAAACTTTTACAGAATTAGAATCAGCAATGAGTCTTGAGCCTAATGATGTTGTCACTTTTCCAGAAGGAAAAAATAACCTAATCAAATGGAAAGCAAAAGATTCAGTAGGTAACGGGCCGGTGGAAAGCCCTCAGTACCAAATACTAGTTGATACAGAAATTGTAGAATTTTCAAATGCTTCCCCTTTAGCTACCAATGTGTCAACCACAGAAGAAGTTGAAGTAGGTATTACTATCACTGATAAAACATCCGGGGTAAATGCGTCATCAATAGAATATAAAATTTCAAATGATTGGGGTGAAACATGGACTTCTTGGATCCCTGTCTCAGGATTAAGTAACGAGAAGGCCGTCAACATTACTATTAATTTAACATTCTCTAACGGTACTGGCAACAGAATAAGATGGCGTGCGTCCGATCTCGCGGGGAACGGTCCTACGGAATCTATGATCTATACAATTAAGGTTAATACCTGGCTGCAAACACTGATCCCTCGTGTGAAGCTCTGGAGCCCACCGAACGGCTCGATCATCACAACAACATCCGTGGAACTTATATGGAGGCTAGAAAATCAGAATTTATTGAATGTGACTTACGATGTATATTTAGATACAGTTAATCCACCTAACGCTACCAAAGAGACCGGACTTATGAATACTAGTCTATTGGTTACCGACCTTTCAGACGGGGAGACATATTACTGGACCGTAATTCCGAGCATTGGCACTGATGCGGGTTGGTGTGTGTCCGGAATATGGACATTCACCGTCGATACAAGCGTTCCTGTTCCTTCGGTATCGCTGCTCTCTCCCGAGAACGGCTCAATAATACGATCACCAAAACCAACTCTGCAATGGTCGATCGAGTATGAAGGCAGCGAAATTTTATCATACGATGTATATCTGGACACAAATGAAGCTCCTGTAGAACACGAGAAATGCCCAAATATATATTTTTTACCCCAAGGCACTCTTAAAGATAATCAAACATACTACTGGAAGGTGGTGCCGTGGGCGGGAAATGTCAAAGGTCCCGAGTC
>CBFDAW010000793.1:0-1558 GCA_965602865.1 uncultured Thermoplasmata archaeon | reverse complement strand
GGTCATATACCAATAGCGGTTCATCATAAGGTACAATAAAATCGATATCGTCAATATGGATAAACGTGTCACCGTGGACGCGGGGCATAATAGAATTAACTTGCACGATTACGATTGTAGCATGTTCCACAGCTGCTTTAGTAATATCCACACTCACTCCCAAACTCAAATATCCGCTCTTGTCAGGTGGCGAAGTCTGAACCAGAGCTATATCGATTGGTACCAACTTGCGTTTCATTAATTCGGGCACTTGGGATAAAAATATTGGTGTATAATCGGCCAGACCCTCATTTATCGCGGCTCTGGTATTGTTGCCAATAAAGAACGAATTATGCCGGAAATTGTCCTCGAATTTCTGATCGGTATAAGGTGCAACTCCTAATGTCCAAACGTGGAACACCTCGGCATCTACAATTACTTTAGGGTATTTTTGGACATAATCTATTAGTGCATGCACTAGATACTGCGGCTCACCGCAGCCAGTGCCAATGAATATCCGGTCACCGCGGTGTATGTGGCTAAAGATCTCGTCCTCGGTGGCGAATTTTTCCGGAAATCTTTTTTTGATTTTGTTCAGCTCTCCACTCTTCGATGATTTCATTACCATCACATTCGTAAAATTGACAGAGGTATATTAATTTAGGTTATTAATATTAAAATTAAACTTACAACGAAAATAGGCAAGGCAAGCTAATTATGGATGATAGTCTATTAGTACAATAATTAATATTGGTAAGATTATAATTATTTAATCTTCACACGATGAGCTTTTTCTTCCATAGTAGGTGTTCGCTTAGGTATTGTTATATTAAGAATTCCATCTTCGAGTTTTGCGTCAGCCTTAGTTTGGTCGACCTCAGTGGGCAATGGCACGCTGCGATAAAATGAATGGAAGCTTCGCTCGCGATGATAGTAGTCTTTGCCTTTTTCTTCCTTCTCCAGTTCCGATTTCGCTGAGATCTCTAAATGATCGTCGGTCAATTTTATATCAATGTTCTCCTTGGGTATGCCGGGGACCTCTACACGAATCGCGAGATTCTTACCTCTATCCTCAATATCTAATAACGGTTGTCTAACTGCAGGTAGTTTATGCGTACCGTAGCCGCGCAAGCGTCTAGGAAACATAAACCTACTATCAAAACCCCGCATAAACTCATCCATATCGCGTTCAAATTGTCGCATCATTTCAAATGGCGACCAATTGCGTTCACGTTCAACCATCGGTCGGTCTTCTTCGCTTTTTAATTCTTTACCTTTTTTCACCAAAACTTGTTTAGATTCTTTTTTTGCCATATTCTAATACCTCCTCACCATATTATTAAAAAAAATATCTTTTTAGGCGTTACAGAACGATAGAAGTACCATTATATAAATTTTTTTCAATATTATTTGTAAATATCAATTATTAACCTTGCTGGTTTCCCTAACCCCTGATGTTAAGCAAAAACTTATCGTTCCTGAGGTTAGAATTCTGGTCCAATTACTGATTTATAGGAGGAATTCTAAGCTCAAATAAAAAAATGCATAATTAATCGCTATTTTTACGCAGCATTTTTTT
>CBFDAW010000792.1:0-1560 GCA_965602865.1 uncultured Thermoplasmata archaeon | reverse complement strand
CGATTCAGTTGGATCAATCTTGAATTCCTTACTGCTACCCTTACTACTCCCAGGCATAGTAACTATAACGGGTTTTGATTTCACATTTAATTGCATTGTTCCTGCTAGCTGTGCGGTCTTTTCAATCTTATGCTTGGGTGCATCTGAGATTCTATTAGGCGAGAATCTTTTTATCGCTATAGTTTTATATCCTGGCCCACGGGGGCTGATGCTCAATGAGGTTGGTAGCTTTTCTATTCTATCGCTATTTGCCCGTGTAATTAGCTCGGGCTTTCCACCAACCTTACTTGAACGTTTAGTGTTGTATAATTTCCAAGCGGGTAACCCTGGCTCACTCGCTCCCGCTTGCTCGCTAGAACATTTTAACAGTTCTTTGGTTTTCACAATCGATCGTGCTCTAATGATAGGTTGACTTTTAACTGGGATTGCCTGGGTTTGAAACATGGTAGGTGTGGTGGTAGTGTTAATGGGTTTAAAGGGTGGCACTGAGGCTGCTGGGGGCAACGGTGATTCCGGTGATTTTGGTGTGGCTTTTGGTTCTTCTTTTTCAGTTGGTTCATCAAGTGGTTTTATTAGAACACTCAATATCTCTTTCGTACCCGCAAGTACACTGACATTACCATCCCACATGGGTAATACCCTATCATACTTACTCTCGATCTTATCCAATAACTTATTTACTATCCGTCTCAAGCGCTTCGAGCCTTCGCCGGAGAAGATCACGGCGAGATATGTGTTCTTACTACGCTCGATCAAAATATTATTTTCACCAAGCTTAAGCTCATCGAGCAACCATTGGCTCTCACTTGAATCGATACCATCGGTATCACCCTTGACAAATGTGTCTCTGATGAACTCCAGAACCGCAGTAAACATCCCGGAGAAGATGATGTCGTCAACATTTGCCTGCTGCCGGCGCGTCAGGTGCGTGACCAAGGTGCCGCCTTTGTGTATCAGGAACACCTCCTCTACGGTAAACCTTGACTTTTTACGATAGACTACCGTGGTAATTATTATGACTAACAATATAATTATAATCAAAAACGGTAGAATGTTTATGATCAGGTCCCAAATTGTAAGCTCTCTTGGCCGGTTTTTTAGCTTTAAATGAATCTCGATCGTCTCTGATACCGCGAATTGGCCATCACTCACCAAAACTTCGATTTGTTCTGGCAGTTCGGGTGCCCCGAAAAAGATCAAGGTACTGCCCGAAACTACAATAAGCTCGTTATCTGCCGAGATCTCCAACTCGGTGAGGTTATTATCCACATCAAAGATATACGGTTCCACATCGAGCAACCAGCGCTCGCTCTCGTTGCCATGTTGTATGGGGAGCGGCAGTATATTGGGCGGGTCGTTCACTGGTAGCACGGTTACTACCACAAGATCCTCTTGTAACGCACCAGCGGGATCGGTTGCGCGGAGCGAGATATGTTCCGTGCCGAACCAGTCAGGCGGTGCTGAGAAATCCACGGTGTGATCCGAGTTTATAATGATGTTTATTGATTCATTGCCTGAAGAGTAAAAGAGCACATCGCCATCGACATCTAAAAAATGATG
>CBFDAW010000791.1:0-1561 GCA_965602865.1 uncultured Thermoplasmata archaeon | reverse complement strand
GCTTAAGATTAACCGTAGTAGAATTGGTCTCGGGAGCACCGTTATTAATTACAATTGATAGTGAATACGGCGCTGTGGTATCTAAAATAATCGAATCATCAACTGGTTCAGCTATATTACCCACTTTATCGCTTGCTTTGAAGTAAACGATCTTTTTACTATCGCCGGGTGGTAAACTAATATATTTTATGTTTTTAAAATCTTCCCAAGGTTGCCAATATGTCCCGTCAAGACTATAAGTCGGCACAAAAACCCCGGAACCCGTATCTATTGCTTTGAGATCCAATTTCACTTGTTTAGAATTGGTGTATTTTTCGCCCTCATTTATTATGACAGATAGGCTCTGTGGTGCTGTGGTATCCAAAAATATTGACTCGGAAACAGGTTCAGCAATATTTCCTGTGTAATCTCTTACTCGGAAATATACAATCTTTTCACCATCACCGGTAGGTAAATCGAAGCTCCGGGACGAATTGAAAGTTTCCCATGTGGACCAGATTAGGCCATCATTGGAAAATGCCATCTGTGCCACCCCGGAACCAAAATCTTCAGCAGTGAGTAATAAGAGTGCGTCTGTCGTTGCTGTGTATTCTTCGCCATTATTGATATATATCCCGAGCTTTTCCGGCGGCGTAGCGTCGTACATAAAAGTGTTTCCCGTGCCGGCAGTTTCCATATTGCCGGTTATGTCCGCAGCACGGGAACGAATAGTATAATGATCACCGGTTCTCAATAATATTTTGCTTGTATTATATGACCACATTTGAGTCCCGGTGGCAAGTAGCCAGGTCTCGCTATTGGTCCATTTACTACCAGCCCAATATTCATTTTTCTTAGCGCCACCGTCCACAAAAGCATAATCTTTGGCGCACTTTATACTTATCTTAACTTCTTTTACATCCGAACCGCCAATATCAGCGGCGTTCCCCGAGATGGAACTCAACTTATTCAGCCAATTATTATCCTTCGGAATCTCAATTTTAGACTCGGGGGCTGCCATATCAATAGTGAAAATATTCATTACCTTTGGTTGTTCAATGTTCGATGCATTATCGGTTGCCCTGGATTGAACGCTATATTTAGTGCCCGATGTCCAGAGTACATTCTTAGAATCGTAGGTCCAGTTCGTTGTACCGGTGGCTAATAACCACGAAGGTATGGACACCCAAGTAATGCCATCCCAGTATCTATTTTCGTTGATTCGATTAATTGCGATCTCAATTTTATTTAACCCAAAACCTGAAGCGGCGTCATATGCTATGCCGGATATTATCGGTAAACTATAATAAAACCCATTATTAACGGGAATATCCAGAGCAGAGGCGGGCGCATGTGTATCAATTCTTATCATCCATGGTGAGCAAAACTCTGTCCACTCATCGTCCTCATCCTTGGTACGCACCTTCCAATACCAAGTTTCGTCCGGCAGCTCAGTATAACCCGTACCCATGGGGAATTCCCAGTGCTGGTTCGCGGTGAGTTGTTCGCCGCTATCAAAATCTACATTTGTAAAATTAATATCATCGTCAATTAATATTTGGAACGCTTTTTGGTTCTCGGA
>CBFDAW010000790.1:0-1567 GCA_965602865.1 uncultured Thermoplasmata archaeon | reverse complement strand
ATTGAATCGGGAATGGCCACTGTTTGAAAAACAACATTAAATGTTCCGCACACCATTTTACAATAAATATATATACTTCTTAAACTTATTGGCTCTTTGCCCTCAAAAAGACCTTTATTTGAAGTCAAGAAGTGAACATAAGATCAATTCAAAATATTGTAGACATATTTGTTCTATTGTTCGTTTCATATAAAAAATCTACTTCAGAGCCTGCCCGAGAAATAAATCCCGATTGCATAGATGACCATTTCGCTCCTAAAAAGTAGGGCTTTTTCAGTGATGACATACCATCTTATGCAGAAAAAGGTTGAGAAAACCGATTACTCGGGCAGGCTCTTCAAGTAAAAAGAAATAATTACAATCTATTGAATATCTAGTTTATCTCATAAGTTTTTTGTATTGCTTAATAATTAATCATAAACTTAATTTTGCTTTTACTAGTGGTGGTAATATGGTTTATATCCAGAAGAATTTGCGAGTTGAGATTTCCAAAGATATCGGAAAAATTATTCTGAATCGCCCCAAACAGCTTAATGTATTCAATCTTGAGACATTAAACGAGTTCAGAGATACGCTCATGAAATTATCTAAGGAAGAATCGTTCAATGTTTTGATTTTAAAAAGTAACCACGATTCGGTTTTCACCGCCGGTGCGGACATTCGTGAAATGTTGGTGAAAGATTCGGTTGCCGCCTGGGAATTTGCAGAAATCGGGCATTCTATCGCAAATAAAATCGAGTCGTTCCCCGTTCCCGTGATTGCTTCAATAAACGGATTTTGCATGGGTGGCGGTGTCGAGTTTATCTGTGCCTGTGATCTCCGAGTTGCTTCCAAAAATGCGGTCTTTGCACAGTCTGAAATTGATATCGGGATTATTCCTGGCTGGGGGGGTACGCAGAGGTTGACGAGGATCATTGGTTATGGAAAAGCAAAAGAGATCATCTATACCGGAAAACGTATAAACGCTGTTGAAGCATTGGAGCTGGGGTTGGTAAATCAAATTGTTAATCATAGGGATTTAGATAAAGCCACCAATCAATTAGCCAGACTCGTCGCGGATCACGGTAGAATTGCTCTGGTTGCGGCAAAAAAATTAATGAACCTTAGGTTTGAAACCTCAGAATCCAAAGGACTTAGAGAAGAGATCCATGGTTGGGCGGAGTTGTTCGATTCACACGACCAAAAAGAAGGAATGAGGGCATTTATTGAACGACGTAAGCCAAAGTTTAAAAATAAATAAAAAAATGTTTCGTAAAGATAGCGATTAATTACGCATTTTTTTATTAAGGGATACCAGGGCATTCATGCCTGGGGGTTAGAATTTCAGATTACTTACTAAATAAGTATAAAATTCTAAGCTTCGATAATTTGCAAACGCAAATTTTCTTGAGCTAATAATTCTGTGATACGGAATTATTACCCTTACAACAAAAATAATAGATCATTATTCTTAAATCTTATTTTTGTATAAGTCAGCATATGCATATGCAGGGATGTCAAGAAATCGAGTATATAAATCGGAACACTGCTGGATTCATTCAAGTTTGTTTTAGAACAATTTGAAGAG
>CBFDAW010000789.1:0-1571 GCA_965602865.1 uncultured Thermoplasmata archaeon | reverse complement strand
GAATGCAATAGAATCTGCGGGTGGAGTAATTCATTCAATCGACAGTGTGTCAACTGGTAAGCGACTGGTGGATCAGGTAGATACGTTACAAGATAAATAAGTTAGTGACCGGTTTACAACTAGCGGGCATATAACTTATTAACAGCTCTATAATAATTAAAAAATAAAGTTCTTTATTGTTCTTTAATTTAATTCATTTCTTTCTACTTTTTTTCATTACGATCGCAATATTCCTAATTACCTTAGTTTTTTTATGTGAAGTTCGTATAAGAACACGGCCAGAATTACGCCACCATCTACTTGGATATGACGTTTGATGTTCAATCTTAGCATTTAATTTCAATTTCTTAGCAGCCTTTGCTATATCTTCTACAGTTGGTGAATTTAAGGCTAACTTACGCGAAACTCGACGACCATTGTTTTTTGTCAGAGAAATATCAAAATATTCTGGCCAAAGAACTATCTTATTTTCACCTTTTGCAACAAATGCGAATGATATTAATTGTAATCCGAGAAATATCAATATAATTTGAATCCAAATCATGAAAAAATCACTTGATGAAATGAATAAAAGTGCCGTATTTAAATATTGCTATTTTGTTGATTTAATATGATACTAAAAATAAATCCCAATTTCTAGATCCTTATCACCAAATTGGGATTTTAGATTTTCCCAGCATCCTATCCCAAGCCCACTACACTAATTACCGTATTATCAGTTCCTTGGGCGTTCGAATCATCATATACCGTCAATTCAACAGTAAATTGTCCACTCGATTGGTACGCATGCGTTACAATTGGTCCAGTCTCATTGGGGCTCCCGTCTCCAAAATCCCAGCTGTAAAATATAATGGTGCCATCGGCATCTGACGAGGGAGTACCATCAAATGTTATAGTCTCTCCTTTCCTGGTTACCAAACCGGCATCATGCATGAGAACCGCAGTTGGAGGTTGATTACCATCTTGGCCATCACTTCCTACTATTTCCACCACCTGAGTTTCATCCAGAGGAATAGAAAATGTTAATAAAAATACGGTAACCCGTGCAATACCATTTACCCGAACCTCAATTTCTCTAGCTTGTATGTATGGCACATTGTATAATACAAAGTCCAAATCCAATTTAGTGTGTTCTTTTCCCTTGATTTCCTCATTAACATCTTGTCTCACCAAACCAGTAAATTGACCTTCAATATAAACATCAACATCAATGTATTTTAGTTTAGCAGAAATATCATTTGGATTATACACATCCACCGTAACCAGAAATGTTAAGGTCAATTGATTTGGATCAAATGATTTATATTTTATTTCCTCGATCTCCACGGCGGGTTTTTTCAGTGTTGAAAGATATGCACCAAGAGAAATTATTGGAATTATGATAATGATGATCACGATGATAACAATGCGTTTAGTTTTCTTTTCCATTAATTGCTCACGACCCTTGAATGTATTTTTAATTTCAAATTAATTAAAATTGTATGATTATACATAAATGTTGCGTAAAAAAAGGCTTTAAAAGTACTTTCAATATACCCTTAAATTAAACTAATTTAGATAGGATCATTAAT
>CBFDAW010000788.1:0-1574 GCA_965602865.1 uncultured Thermoplasmata archaeon | reverse complement strand
AGGCCATCCTTACAATGGTTAGGCTCGCACTTTTTGTGGTCTATTACAGCTAAAGCCATTAGTATCATCCAACTTCATTTTTAAATTCACAAGTTACCTCTTTTATCTTTTACCCAATATGGATTTTTCAAGTCCTCATACGCAGCTGTTGTAGCGATCGCACCTTCCGCACATGCCGTAATGATCTGTTTAAGACCACCAGTAATATCGCCAGCTGCATATATCTTTGGTACATTTGTACATTGTCTTTTATCAGTCTCAATATATCCTTGGTCATCTAATTTCACACCTAATGCATTTGTTAATTTAGTGTTTGGTAGCTCACCGACTGAGATAAAAATACCATTAAACTTTAGTTCATGTAACTTATTTTCCGATTTATTTCTAATATTAACCGTCGTTACAGTATTGTCACCCTTAATTTCCTCTAATTCTGAGCCCAAAATAAGCTCGATGCCTCTGTCAGTTAAAGACTTTTGTAATGCGTTTTCCGCCCTGAGCGTATCTCTACGATGTATTAATACAACCTTACATCCAAGATCATGTAGATGTATCGCATCTACAACCGCACTATTACCTCCACCAACGACGAGTACTTTTTTTCCTTTGAAGAAAAAGCCATCGCAAGTAGCACAATAGGATACACCATTACCCGCAAACTCAGCTTCACCTTTCACGCCGAGCTTTGCATGTGCTGTTCCGGTACACAGAACTATTGCTTTCGCGTTATATTTATTCTTATCGGTTGTAATGATGAAATCTTTCTTATGCGTAATATCGGTTACAGTTTCTAGGTCATTTATGTCTGCATATTTTGAGGCATGATCTTTAAATTTTCTCATAAGCTCCATACCACTAATACCTTCGAAACCCATGTAATTCTCTATAAATGGTGCCTCTGCCGCCAAACCGGCACACGTACCTTCATCGATTATAACTGTTTTTAAGCCATATCGCATACCATATATAAACCCGGATAACCCTGCAGGTCCACCACCAATAATCGCTACTTCTGTTTCTATTGAGTCCATATCTAAACCCTCTTTAGAATATCTATCTTATCATCAATATTATTCTCAGATCCAACCAAGTTTGCAAGCTCATTGATGCCTTTTACATCAAAATCAAGCTCGGCCCCTGTTAAATTTGCTCTGAATATGTTTTTATTTTCTGATATAATTGCAGCTACCCTATTTTTAACTACAGATGCTAATAGTTCTTTTTCGATCTCTTTCTTTACCTTGTTCAGAACATAATATACGGGTTTGTTAGCTTGTTGACCGAGTTTATATATTTTTTCAGCTAGCAAAATCGATTCCCGGCTCGGGTCGATTATAGCAATAATAAAGTCACAGTCATTCTCAACCCCACGACCAAAATGTTCGACACCAGCATCTGTATCTGCAATTAGAAATTCATTTTCGCTAAGTTCAAGAACCTCTAGAAATTTTGAAGCAAGTGCATTAATAGGGCATGCACAGCCCTCGCCAAAATCGTATATCTTTCCCATCACCATTAGTTTAACATTTCCCTTTTCAGAGATATACTCATCAGGTAAATCATCTATTTTCCAT
>CBFDAW010000787.1:0-1575 GCA_965602865.1 uncultured Thermoplasmata archaeon | reverse complement strand
GTTCCGAAATGAAGAATTAACGCCGAGGGTGAGATTCGAACTCACGTGGTGCAAAGCACCAACGGGTCTCCCGGTCAGGGATGCCTATAGATTATCTAACTTTCCACTCGAGCCCGCCGCCTTAAACCTGGCTTAGCTACCTCGGCAAAAATATAGATGTTTGGTAATAATTAAAGATAGAATCTTGGAATATAAATTTTTTCAGTAAAAAATATCATCCTCGGGTGCTTTTTTTGTTCCTTCGAGCACTCCGTGTCTGCCACAGCGTGGGCATTTTATATGCAGCGGTCGTGTGGGGTCATTGATCACGATGACCTCACCGCATTTACATGGCAATGTTACGGGTTTGTATGGTTGTGGTTGCGGAGATCCGTATGGCTCGCGCATGTGTTGCGTGTGACGGGATCTATATGACCCCCGTGGTTGCCTGGGGGGTGGGTATGTGCTTTGAGGTTGTCGGGGAGGTTGACTATAAGGCGCATATCGTGGTGGTGGTTGGTGCGGCTGTAAATTACCACCTCCGGCATGCGAATAACCTGAGTCGTAAGTGTGGGGGTCCGAGCCTCTATTATAATCCTGCATATAAGGGTAAGTACTATCTCTACCCCTATGATCCGATTGTTGATAACCCTCAGCCTGATGGGTGGGCTTCTTTTTGTTTAATAATATTATTCTTACTATGCAGATTAGGATGAGTATTATAAAAATTAGGCTAATAAGCCATAGGATGGGCATGAAAATATATCTGACAAGAGTGAACTTAATTGCTATGTCATGATCGGTTTCAAATCGAAGATAAGATACAATTATATATTTCCCTGGTTCGAACTCGTCCTCGTATTTGAAATGGTTGGTTTTTTTGATATTCGTATTAATCGAAATATTCCTAAGCTCAACGATCGATATGTCCTCGTGAAAGTCCTCCTCGTGTAAAATATAAAACTCCAAAGAATCACTTGATTTTATGTCTATACTGACTGGTATATTTTCGGACAAAATGTCCGGGACACTGTACCGGAACCAATGGAGATTTTCATCTTTTTTCATTGTTTCTCTGTATGTTTGGGTATAAAACGTTGTGGCGGTATAGATAATAAAAATAAAAAATATTATAAAAATTATCATGGCAACAAGAGCTCTGGTTCGAGATTTTCTAATCGAATCGCGAGTGATCGGTTTTTCGTTCGGTTTCAAGTATCCTGGCGGCGGCGCCTCAAACTGCCGCGGTGCTGGCGGTGCACGCGGTGACGGCTTTGCCGGTATTTGTTCCTCTTGGTAAGCCATATTTTGGGCATGTCATTTATTATTTAAAATGTTTATGTACCTATAGAAAATTGAAGTCTTATGCTTTATAAAAAAATTGCTTCGCAAAAATTATAATGTCAAACACAATTTTTTTATAAATTAATTCTCGTGACCTCAGGCACCAGTTGCATCCTCGGAATCGATACTTTTTCGTGTTGAGGTAATAATCGAACATGTAGTATTTAAAAAGCTAATCGACTGGTAGCGTTGAAATTCCGTATTTGTTTAGCTCAAGCATAGTTCCTTTCTGAGGACCTGTTCCATCTCTTT
>CBFDAW010000786.1:0-1589 GCA_965602865.1 uncultured Thermoplasmata archaeon | reverse complement strand
CATTTTCTGCCGTTAAATTTTCATATCCGGAGAATGTGCATTTTCTGAAGTTCTGTGTTGGGAGACGGCCAGTTTCTTGCCAATAAGCGAGATCTGCATTAGATCCGTATTTCTCAAGGCCATCGGGCCAATAAGGTCCTTTCCTCGAGGTTTCGCCTTTATTGGTCAGTTCTTGTAGCGATAATTCAACCACTTTTTCTTCGTTAGCATTTTTTGGTCTCCGCGTGCCACGAACAGCAATTGCTTTTAAATTCTTCGATCCCATTACGGCACCCATACCGCATCTTCCAGCTGCATGATTAAAACCGAACATCACACAAGCGAATTTAACAAGGTTCTCGCCGGCGGGGCCAATACAACCGACTACCGCTCTATCGTTTTTGATCTCTTTGATTATATCTCTTTGAACATCTGATATAAGATCTGAATCTAATACTGCTTTTGTTTTAATATCAATTGGTTTTCCTAAAGAATTAAATGTTTGACCTAACATATCTTTTGATATTTTTACTTTAAATGTGTCTTCTGTGAAAATAATTTCAGCATTTTCGCTAGATAATCCAGTAGTATCTTCAAATACTTCTACCACAATAAGTTCTTCACTCATTTTTACAATTTGCCCCATGCGAATTTTATCATCATCTGTTCTAATTATAACAATCTCGCCAAATTGGGCATTATGCTCGTTTTTAAGAAATATAAGTGGTCCAATTATTTGTTGAATTTTTCTATAAATAACGCTCATCTTTTTTTGAACACTCCTTGGGTTAGTTTTAAAGACTCTATTTCACTGAGTAATTTTCTTTTAATACCTTCAATTTTATGAAAATCATCATTAGAAATCGTTCTATTTATTCTTAAAATATTATTAATAACTAAAAGTGATTTTATATCTTCGATTAAAAATCCTTGTTTTAATAATTCTTTACTTTCTTTAAACAATAAAAGAATAACTTTAATCATACCTAAGAGTTTTGGGGTATCTGTAAAATTATCAATATCGTCATAGGCATTTTGAATTAAAAATCCATTTTTAATTAGTTTGGCAATAAATAAAGTTAATTGTTGGTCATCTGGTAAATTTTCTTCACCGATTAGTTGGGTAATATATTTTAATTCATTATCTTGAGATAGAATTTCATTAACTTGATTACGAGAATCAAACCAGTCAATATCAATTTCTGACCAGTGTATATCTCTCTCGTACCACCATTCAGAGATATAATCAGGGTAGTTTGAATATGAATTTAACCAGTCTATAGCAGGGTAATGTTTTGAATATGCTAATCCCGCATCCAAGGCCCATATCCCTTGTACAAGATTTTTAGTGGTTGCTGTTACAGGTTCACTAAAATCACCTGCAGGTGGACTAATTGAACCAATAATAGTTAAAGATCCTACTCTTTCTTTTCCTATTTCTTCATTCCCAAGAAGATTGACAATACCAGCTCGTTCATAAAAACCAGAAAGTCTTGAAGGCAAATAAGCAGGGTATCCTTCTTCAGCAGGCATTTCCTCCAATAATCCGGATATTTCTCTTAATGATTCCGCCCATCTTGAAGTACTATCAGCAAGAACAGCAACATCAT
>CBFDAW010000785.1:0-1605 GCA_965602865.1 uncultured Thermoplasmata archaeon | reverse complement strand
CTAATGGGTATCGCGGTTGGGCAGTGTACGACCTGAGCGATCTAAAACAGTTCAACAATGTGAAGATCACCTCCGGTGCGATCTGGTATCGGAGTGATAATAGATATAATGCTCTTCAATTGGATTTCTGGACCATGACCTCGATACCTTATGACACAGGCGGTTATAGTACAATAGCACAAACGTGGTGGAACGAGATCGGCGGCACTGGGTCTGTCAGTCTTGGTAGTCTTACATGGACTTCGACTTCAGATTCAAGCAATCATGATGAGATCGCCACCATCCCATCGGGCGGTATCACCGAGCTCAATAATCGTCTTACAGCATTAAATTATGATTTTAGCATGGGGTCGAATGTTTCGAAGATCTCGAGTACTTATGGGTATGTATATCCATATGATGCGCGATTGATGTTGAACATTACATATACAGTACCACCAATCGTGGATGTCGGTGAGAGCGCAATTGGTGATGAGCTAAGTGGTTATGTAAGCTCATCATCTATGTATGATTTCGGTCGTATTCGGACGACGAGCAGTTATCGTGGATTTGCCACCTGGGATATGTCCACGCTTAAAGGTGCGATCCCTGACAAGGGCGTCGAGGATCTACCGATCGTCCCCGCCGGCATCAGTCTTCGATTGAACCATCCTTATTCGAGTTGTTATTTAAACGACATTACGATTTACCACATGAAAATCGATCCCAAGAATTATATTTCATCACCTTCCACGGTTCATACTGATTGCGGAGATGGTACCGAATATGTCAAGCTCGTAGATACAACGAGTTATACAACGCCGCAAGAGTTCGAGTGGGACCTTGGCGAGGATGCGCTTAAAGATTTCAAATCCGCCTGGGAGGGCAGCCAGAATTTCTTCGCCGTCGGTCTCAGCAGAACTGTAAATTCTGCAAGTTATTGGACCAGTCCTAAATTAGTAGTCCATTGGAAGGTTAAATATCCACCCCGAATGATGCCACAACTGGGCTCGGATAACCCCGAGTATGCCGGTGACGCAATGGGGTATTCTTACCAAATAGGCACATCATATTCCAGTATTTCTTCTCATTATACTAATCCACTACTATCACCATCGATAGAATATCGTGGTTGGGTAGTGTTCGACCTTCAAGATTTGTTACAGTGGGAAGGCGTGAAGGTCAAGACAGCAAAACTATTAATTCACAACTGGAAAATGTATAATATCAAAGTAATGAATTTTACGGCATTAAAGCAAACACCATATAACACTATTGGAACAACGGATGCAAAAGCCATATACACGGAAGCCGGGCCGAGCGGTACTTTGATCGGTCAGTATTCCACCTCGAGCCTCCAGGATACTACACCGGCGACAAAGGAAGTAACGCTGAACAGTGCCGGTGTGACCGCGATCTCTAACAAGCTGAAAGATTCGCCGACATATTACACATTTGCGGTAGGTATCTCTGTCAGTCAACTACATCCCGGCTACTTCACCGGTAACGCCTACTGGTCGGATATACGGTTATCGGTAGCGTTTGAGTTCAGCGATGAGCTGCAACCCACGGAGAAAGGCAAGGGCTTAGCGTTGGGTGATGACTGGTCAGGCAATGTTGAGAAGT
>CBFDAW010000784.1:0-1611 GCA_965602865.1 uncultured Thermoplasmata archaeon | reverse complement strand
GGATAAAAACAGACATAAAGATACCTATGACATAATTCGCCCCTTTTGTGATAACGAACTCGAAATCAAAAGGCAATGGATCGAGCTGTTAAAAGGACTTTGAACTTGAAACCCGGGCGTAGATCTATACGCCGAGGCTCAACCGCAACACATCCCTAATCCCCGGCCCGAGACCAAGAACTAAAATGGCGATCTTTACTAACCCTGTTAAAGTTGGATTTGATTGAAAATCTTTTTTATATAATATATCTATGAAATATACTACACAAATGATAATCAGTGCTTTTAATACATACATGATGGCAGCAGTATTGAAGATCTGGATCATAAATACCGGAAGAACATGTTTTTCTGCATATCCATAGTAATCAATGGCTATGAACGTAGCACTGGCATCCAGAAAATGACCAAAGAATAATGTCAAATTGATCCCCGCCAGATAAGGCGTTATACGTTCATATTTTGGTGCAAGAGCTCTTGCGGTAATATAAACGATGATCGTACCAATAATAGTAAGTGCCGCCACCAGGACGAACGCAAACGGACGAAGTTGAATATCATTACCCGGATTAGCAGAAATGTACGCCTGTGTCCAGCTCGGGACGGTCTGCCACTGGCAAAGTACTATTGTTCCCAATGATAAGAACCAAAGACCAACTGAAAAAATGAAAATAGAAACTTCAAACCGTTTTTTACTTGCGGTGTATCTGTAGAATCCAAGTAAAATGATTATGGAAATTATTACCGGTGCAAGTGGGTTTAGGATATATGAGAATTGGTGGTTCAATATAAAATATGTAAATAAATAAATTATATCCAATGCAATAAAAACTCCCGCCACAAGTTGGAATCCGGTTTGTAAACCGGTTTTATTTGAAAATCTAATAATCGCGGTGCTTAAAAAGATCAAGCCAATTACTACAATTCCAATAAAAATATAAATTATCGGTGCAATGAACAGATAGGCGGTGGGCGTATAGAATAACTCAGCATCTTCAAGTGCACGAGCAACACCACCGACAATTATGAACGGAATTATTGCAATAAAGAATTTAAAATCAAAGGAGATCTCAAATCGTTTAAATGATTTATAGATCCAGTATATAACAACAATTACAATCAGCCCATATACTATTGTATTAACCGGGTTATAAGCTTCGGTAACGTCACCGTAAGTCTCTTCTTGCGCATCAGCTTCGATAGTACCCCAGAAATATCGCCATACGAATTGGTCATAGAAAATTTCCGGAAAGACGATGCAACCAATGGCAATAACTATTATTGGCAGAAAAATACCAGTTAACCAAATCAAAAGTGAGTGCCGAAAATAGATCGATTCCAACCGCTGCATAAAATTAGGTTTTTTCAAAGTTTTTGACTGGTCGGGGTTTTTTGGCATTATTTTACCATAAAGTGAAATCAATATTTAATCCCATGGGTTGGAGCGGGATGGCTGGGGGGGAGGACCGCTATGTAGTGTTAATGAAATTAATCGCTGGTTCGAGGGTGCGATCGTTTTGCTTTCTTAAATATATTAATCACTGGTACGAGGGTATGAGGGTATGAGGGTTCGTTTGGATTATTCCTCACTCGTCATATTATCACTTTTCG
>CBFDAW010000783.1:0-1614 GCA_965602865.1 uncultured Thermoplasmata archaeon | reverse complement strand
AAAAAGTATTATTTGAAGATAGATACCACACCCGTGACATTTTCCAATGTTCAACCAAATTCGACCGAGAAACTGTCCGATCAAAATATTCGATGTTATGTAACCATATCTGATCCCGATGGCTCAGGAGTTAATCTTTCGACCATTCAATATAGTTATACTACAGCAGGTTTAGGAAATTTTTCAAATTGGAATAATTTTGCACTGGCAATGGTGGTCAATAAGTCAAACCCGGAAATCGCCTCGACATGGTTCGTTGACCTCTCTTTTAAGCGCGGGTCTCAGAACTTTATTCGCTGGCGCGCTATTGACAACGCGGGAAATGGCTATAAGGTCTCAGATAATTTTCCCATATCCGTCAACGCATTTCCGGTAGTAATAATCGACGGCATAGAGCCTGAGGCGAGTTATAAAACAGTTACTGAGCTTGAGTTAAATGGCGACCAAAGCTATGATTTGGATGATGTATTACAGGATAAAAACTTTCGTTGGACCTCCAATATTTCCGGTATCATTGGCGAGGGCAGGGTAATAAGAACACAATTATGTCCAGGAAAACATCTCATTACATTAACAATCTTCGATGGCCAAAACTATGCAAGCTCTCAAATTAATATCACAGTAGTTCCACCAAAAACACCTGAATCCAACGATGGACAGGGCATATTTGGTTTATCTAAAGATGCTGATCTACTTATTATCATATTTATTATAATAATTATTTTAATAATCGTATTATTTCTTGCAGTATATCTCCATGAGAAAAAGATGCGAAAGCGATTAGAAGAGAAAGCATTGGGTAGTGGGATGGAATACATATCCAGGTACCAACAATTACCAAGAGCACCTCATGGCAAGGACTTACCGCAACTAACCGGAGGTACGGGTGTGGTGCAGGGAGCCGGTGGTGGAACAGAAATATTCTCTCTTAGGGCGTCACCATATGGGATAAGAAGCTCCGAAGGCATGCAACCATTACCCGCAGTAGGTGGAACCGTACCACAAAGTACCGCACCGAGTGCGACCAACACTACCACACTTGCCAAACAACCCACACTTGCCGGCACCGGCACGGTTGGTAGGAACCTCCCTCAACTACCGCCAGCACAATTAAACAGGTATGCCACGGTTCAAAAGAAACCCGACCTGAAATTGGAAATAGATACGAATAAGAAAATGGAACTTCTTGAGAAAAAAATGTTATTGGGTGAGATACCCATTGAGCTTTATAATAAGCTATCAAAGAAATACGAAGAAGAACTGAAATCAAAAATGGAAATCCAACCCCATCTGGCGGATAAACCCGATAAACCTGAAAAACCCATACCTAGCTTAGCTTCCGAGGTACCAAAAATAATTCATAAACCTGCTAAAAAAACTCCGATACCTAAAGAAAGACCGAAAAAACAACCACTTAAGGATGCTGATACCGGGAAAAAAACCGGATTCGAAACTGCACCTGGGTTCACTGATGAAGAGCTGGAATTTTTAAGAAAGCTCCGTAAGGAAAAATGATCTAGTAGAAATAAAAAAATGCTACACAAAGTTAATAATATTACGCATTTTTTTATAGTATATAAAGTATAGAAAATCCTTTGAAATTAAAAGGGCACT
>CBFDAW010000782.1:0-1616 GCA_965602865.1 uncultured Thermoplasmata archaeon | reverse complement strand
GTCAATAGAGATTACACACCGCGGATCGAGCTTAGATTAACTGTTAATCCACCATATCTCGAACAGTTACCCGGTGATGTGGTATCCGTTCAAGCAATTGTTTATAACCTCGGAGAATTGGCGGATACTATTACATTGAGCGTAGATGTTCCGGCGGACGCGGGTATTATTGCCGTGGTGACCGACCCCGGCACAATGGATGCGATCTCAGATGGTACTGCTGAGTTTAAGATTACGGTAACGATTGCAGAAGATGCGAAAAAAGGCGAAGTAATATTAACGGTCACGGCAGTCTCCGGGAAAGCTGCCGAATACGATCTAGTCGTCGAGGAAAAAGCTGAATTAACCGTGAAGATATTTGGAATAGAAAAACCTGAAACCGATAAATCCTCGACTTTGTTCACATTTTCGAACATTTTATTTATTATCATCATAATCATAATTATTCTAGTACTGGCAATCATTGTTAATAACCGAAAGAAGCGTGATAAGGAGAAAAAACCTACTAAAGAAGCGGTAACCGTAAAGCCCGGTGGGGTTCCCACTGCTGTGATTTCAGTAGGTCAACCACTGACGGTCGCACAACTACCGGGTTCGGCAGCGGGTAATGTTGGAGAGCAATCAAACACTTCAACTTCATCTATTCCCGTCTTAGCAAGCTCATCATCGGCTGCTCAAACTCCTGCTTCGCAACAAATACCGCAGGTTGCAAGGCTGCCGCAGTTGCCACCCGCGCAAAGTCAAACAACTAAATCCGAGGCTGATGAGACTACACCGGTACCTACAATTGCAAATACCACGTCTACACCTACACCAGCGGTCCGTGCCCCCGAAGCTGTGCCAATGCAACAACAGGTGTCAATCCGGGAGCCTATGGAAACGGATAACGCTCAGCCTCAAGAGCAAGATAAAGAATAATCAAAATTAAAAACTTTACTGGCGATTTGGTTATAAATTCCAAAAGTAATACAAAACCCCCTTACTTTCCAGACCCAAAATACCATTCTTTCATGTTATAAATGGTGTAAAATGTCCAATTTGGTGTTTTTAAGTAAAACTTAGAATATTGGCAATCTAAGATATTATCAAAGATATAATCGATTAATAGAATACATGGGGATTCGGGTAAAACGTTGAGCGGGTACACACTCTTCAACAGGTGAAATATAGGTTCTAATTCACTTTCTCGGCATGGATAAATCATTTTTATTCTAAGTTTAGCTTTTTTATTTTTGAAAAGCTAAATTTTTTTAATTAAGAAATTAATCCCCAATGATATTAATTTCAAATTTTTTAAATATTTCCCATTCCTAAACCCAGCTCGTTTGCCAAGTCGCATTGATTTGTCTATTTCACCCTTCTCAGCCATCACCATCGCCCTTAATAACGAGTTATGGATAATTAAGATTTGGGGAAAATATCACATATAATAAAAAAATATCCCGTTTATTGACGGGTATGTTTAAATATTGATTGTTCTATTTAATAAAGGGGTCGAAATGACTAAAAAAATATGGACATTAATTGGAGTATTAATTTTAATTTCTGCCAGTATGTGTATGTGTTTTGGTGATGACAATGAGAGAAAGATATCTTCTTATTCTTTAGATTTTACT
>CBFDAW010000781.1:0-1620 GCA_965602865.1 uncultured Thermoplasmata archaeon | reverse complement strand
CGGTTGCAAAATTGGACCCCGAACCTAAGGTCAGCATTTGTTGAGGACTCGCAGTTCCAATGCCGATCTTGCCGTCAGCTTTTACAACCATCCTCTGCTGTCCATATGTTTTGATCCTTAAGTCCGTATCAGTTGTCGTTCCTAAAAAATCATTTCCCCCTGGCTCATTCCCGTTATTATCCCAATCCCATGCAAATACTGCGGTTGACAAACCTGTTAATATAAATATTCCCAAAATGACTAACACACCAATTTTTCCAATTGCTCTTTTTTTCATATTCTCGACCTCCAATTTTAAATCTCTATTTTCACAAAAGTAAGGATAATATCCTCCTTAACGTTCCTCACTTTTTTCTTTATAGTTGATGCGCTACAGCGCACCACACTTCATTCAATATTACTCACTCCTAAACTAAAAAGTAATTTTTAATTTCTTTTTTTATCACCTCCCCTTTTTCTATTTATCGTATTTTTTCTCATCTCATATTTTTCTATGCCTTCGCCTAATTGTCTTAGTTGGAGCCTACAACTTATTTCAAGTATTTAAAGATTGTTTATAGTTATTAAGATTTAATTTGATTCTTTATTAGAATGTCAATCAATTTCCATTGATAAGCCACAATTTATTCAATTAATTATATAATATTAGTGATATATAATTCTGGTCACATATTTTTAGATTTTAAAGACAATTAAGAATAAAAATAAACGATATCTATCTGCGTGCCCACAGCACTAGTCAATAGATTAGTGTTGTAGGCTAGCAGTTCAGGCCCCGGGTTATGAGCATTGAAAATTAAGTCAAAAATAAAGAGTGGATTGGATGGGGGGTTGGAATTCGTATGCCACGATACGGCACAAGTTATGTGGGTAGGCACCTCGGGCTCGGGTTCCACTTCGTTAGGCTCTGTTTAATTTTCGCTTGTTAGGCTCTGAATATATTTTATTGGTTTACTTTCGTGTACCTAATTCTACAAATATTTATCAGAGCCCGATCCTCTCTCAGTAATTATAAATCAGCACCCGCTCCCGAATCTCGATTAATCTCGGATATCATTCCATTATACTCGGGTTCGGGAGCCACTTCGTTAGGCTCTGTTTAATTTTCGCTTTTCAGGCTCTGCATATATTTCATCATTGAATATCTTCTAAGTCATCCGAGGTTACTATTCTACACCCATGCTCTTCATACATCGATTTTAGTTTATTATATTGATCCTTTTTCAGTGCTTTTTTATGGAAATGCACGAGTTCTGCGTTTGGTGTGCGCTCAAGAGCACGCAGTAGCATTCGGTCAGAAATCCCCGGTAATGCATAGGAGGGTATAATATGCCCAAAAGAGACCTTTTTGTTGCGTGCCAGATCGGTATGATGTGGTGTATAGTGCCCGCCACCGACACCTATCGCAACCGGAAAACCTAGACACTGGCTCTCAAGATCCGATTCCAATATTAAAATAATAGTTTTAGCAATAACATCAGCCGCATCTTTGTCACCCCATGCCGAGGCGTCACTGCCAATTTCTATAAAGAAGGAGGGTGTCTCTAAATATGGTCCATGATGTGTTGCCTCGAAGGTTACAGAATGCGAAAGGTTGTTTTCAATAGCCTGTTCACGTAA
>CBFDAW010000780.1:0-1621 GCA_965602865.1 uncultured Thermoplasmata archaeon | reverse complement strand
AATGTTATTGAAGAGAATACAGTTGTTAATAATACATCTATTCTGGATTTCTTATTAGACCAGCCATTGAATTATTGGATTTTTACCAGATCGTATAACACGGATACATGGACAAAAGCTTTATTACGACGAAGTTTGGTTTTTCCGGATTTTAATCCAACTAAGTGGGTAGATATAGACATCGATAATAATTTAACCAATGGTTATGAGATTCAGGTACGGTTCGATATAGTGATCGATGATTGGGGGTTTAGTGAATATCCAACATTAATACCACCAAGTTTAGGTAAATTTTCCATAAAAGGAGGTTTTGGTTTATCTATAAATCGAATAGTAAATCGAACATTTCCATTAGAGTTGTATATCGCAAAATCAATAAGTTATGAGGGTGAAAATTATATCTGGACTATGGGTGCTGTATTCGATTCAGCACCGACTAACTACACCTCGGTTCTTCTGGCAGAGTCTATTGAGCTCTCGGGGTTCAGGGAAAAACTCATTAATGCAACAATACAAGGCGGAATATGGAATCTGGCTAATACTACTTTGGCGGAGATCAATGGACCATACTCACTGAGATATTCCTTTGACTTAGACCTGAAAAAGTTCAATCTTATGGCGGGGCTTATTAAATACGAAAATCAGTCATTAACGGATAAAAACTGGTTAATATTCTTAACCACCCCTGCGGAGGGTTATAATTATGTTACACACTCCGGAGAGGTTTGGATCGATAGTTCAAATGTCCAGGCACCCATTGACAACTTGAAATGGACGTCTGGGATTTATGGGCAAGCAAGTGTGAATAAAATCCCAATCGATCTAAAAATCAGATATGGTGAGCAACGTGAGCACTTTATATTCGCCGATATTGATTTATTGAACCTGCCTAAATGGTTCACACTTAAAATTGATTATACCAAGGTAACAAATGATAGAAATATAACAGTACTGGAATATTCTGCTGCAGATGTACTTAAGGTTTTAAATTACACTAGTTATCTATATCCTGCGTATCAAAACCAATCTTTGCCAGGAGAATTTAATTACACACATGTAATGTTAGAAGATATACCGCCAATTTTTCAAATGGAAATGACCTCGGAAATCGGTCGTGATATTAATATGACACCATACCATAACCCTCAAACAGGAATAGCTGCAAATATTATCGATAATATAATAGAGAGATTTGCCAACCGATTTTATAGAATCGGAAAATACTTGAAATTAGCAGCTGAGGGGATATTAAGAATACCAAGCGAAGAAGGTTGGGCACTAATAAATGCTTATGATGGTGAATTTTCCAAGATTGAATTTGAACAAACAAATGGCAATTATCTCGATCAGCCCGGAAATTTTATTGGATTTCTCAATACCTCCGCCTTAAAGAAACCACAAAATTCAAACACCGCATCAAATGATTCGAAAAATAATCCGGCTATACTTGATCCCACGCAATCCCAGGTAGCGATTAGCGGTAGATTAACGGCGCTTAAATGGGCGAATTTAAGTTTTGGCTCACCGTTAGAGCTTGAGCTGCGGGCATTAAATGGAGAATCATTTTCCGGGACATTTGTCGATGGTGAAAATTATGTTATAGCTTCTATTTCAAATGTCC
>CBFDAW010000779.1:0-1622 GCA_965602865.1 uncultured Thermoplasmata archaeon | reverse complement strand
TTTTAAACAGAGAATTCCATCAGTCTATTGACTGATGGTGGAAATGGAATTCTCTGTTAAGTTCAATGTACTCTTGGGACAATAAATTTTTCGAACTCTGGAATGGAATAATTGGGTTTTATACATTGATCATCGATTTTTTCTGGAACGGCCCTTCATAGTTTGGGCTTTTAATCGTGCTCGCTCACGAGCCGTTAATTTTTCTTTTTGCGCTTTCTTACGCCCTTGCTTATTTGCCCGCCGACTACGACGAGAGCGTGAGTCATAACCGACCCTCCCTCTGAAGCTACGAGATAACGGAATTTTTTTTGCGGTCTTTTCACCATCATTTGATTTTCTAAATCTATAGAAAATAAAATAAATCAGAATTGAAATAAAAAGGATAACAATAGAGATCTGAATAACCCATGACAATAATTCAAACGTACTATCTGAACCGCTACCATTTTCGTTCGAAGGCGGTTTTGTTGGTTCTAGGTTTTTTACTGTAATTTCCGAGGTCTTAATATTATTCGCAAATCTATTCGCAACTTCTTCGATTGGGAAGTCGGGGTTCACATAAGCAGTAAAATTGAAAGTACCATCAGCTTTAAGCAACCAGGTGAAATTATAAGTAACTTCCTTGCTACCATAAAGCTCTGGTATAACAGTGGTGTTAATCATATACTCCTCAGAATGTTCGGTGCCGTTATACAAATTCAATACAATACTTCTGGCAACAGCCTGACCCTGATTTCTTATTATAACTTGAAGATCGATATACTCTCCCGGTTTTGGTGTTAGTGGTATTGATTTAATCTCTTCTACCGTTAGTTCGGGTAATAATATTATTGGCACGTCGGTGAATGCTATAATATTCGGATCATTATCTGATTGAACATTGAAGCTAAATATATACTCACCCGGTTCGTTCCTGAGTGGAATCGTCGTTTGAACCAGCACGACATATTTCGATTTTGCACTCACTTCAAAGGACTCTTGTGCGAACTTCAGCACCCAGCCATCGGGGCCATCTGTGTTGGTTAGTGTATAAGTTTGTGGAATGGATTGATAGTTATACACCTCCAAAGAAAAAGCAATGTGCTGCCCGGCAGTTAATTCGAAAAATACCGAGACATCCTCAATATCCAACTCAACCAATATGTCGCCTTCTTTTATTCCGCGGGTAGTGTATGTATCCACATGTGCAGAAATTCCGGGATCATTCCCGGACTCTCCGGAGACCCTAACCGTCGCTACCGAACCTTCCTGGCAATTGCAGGAGGTGGATACCGTTAATACTACCACGGCAGATTCTCCTGGGTTTAATGTAACTTGATCCCGACTCAGCCATGCAAACCACTCTCGTACATCAGGCTCAGGCCCACCGGTTACATTTATTATTTTGGAGGTTACTAAAATGGTATCTTGGGCGGCGCCCGTATTTTCAATTTTGATATTATACGCTGTTGGGTCCTTTCCATTCGTCATATGTGACTCATTATTGCAGGAAATTATAAAATCATAGTTCGAAGCAGTTCTAGAACCTGGATAGAGCTTGTGATTCGAGATCGCATTACAATTTGAACATCCCGTACACTCATTTAACGGAGATGATATAATAATATCATTTGATGATCCAT
>CBFDAW010000778.1:0-1624 GCA_965602865.1 uncultured Thermoplasmata archaeon | reverse complement strand
CATAATTACTTCCAGTGGTAATACTCCAACCCTTGGCCGCATCGGTCTTCTCGAACGGATAGTACACTACGCCACCACCCGTACTCGGTATCGGCCGTTCACCCAACGTTGTCCAACCGCTCTCGTAATCGCCTATCACTATGTTAGCTTCATAGGTATCGTTCCCCGGGTCACAGAAACTGATATTGCTCACATGAATGAGATCGCCCTCGTTCACGACCTTCGGTGAGACCTCTAACTTTGAACAGTTAACCTCGGGTGGTTTGTTCAGAATAAGAACGGGTATCAAACAACCAGGTTCATAAGTAACGTAATTTATTTCCAGGGCGGGTAGTGCATAGGTCCAATGGGCCATGTATCCGAAATAGGTCCCAAGCGTCTTCGGTGACTCCAAATCAAAGCCAAACCCGACCCAACCTTGATCGACTGCAACTTTCACTGCTGCCTGACCTTCCGGGGTTCTAATGAAATCTGTAAGGTCCGTCTCCTTGTCGCCAAGTTCCCAGGTTAACCCGAACAAGCGATTGGTGTCGGCGCCCGCTTCGGCATACACAGTTGAAATTGCTGCCGACGTAGGATCACTGGATAATAGATGTACTCCTACGAAATTTACTGAATTGTTCTCCATCACTCTGGCAAGAAACTTAATCTTCTTAATCACAAAATCGTCACCTATATCACCAAGATCTATCTTCGCATAACCTCGATAATAAGCATATGTTGATTGCCATCGAACATATATCGGCCCTGGATACCTACTATCGGCATTAGTGACATATCCCGTGCCACCACTCTCTGGTATTGCTGTGACTTCACCGGGGACCGAAACATTCGATGTACCGCCGTCCTCATCAATTATCAATAATTCCACATCACCCAGGAAATCATCATCGTAATACCATGTTACCGAGGGTACCTTTGTGCCGTTACACGAACCATTCACATCATACTCGCCATCACCGTTAAAGTCCCAGAAATATCGCCAAGTATCATTGCCCGGGTCATCCACCGTGTAACCCGAGAACGTTACATTATTCGCCTCCCAGGTGGGCTGTGGTGTGACTTTTCCATTCGTCGTATTTACTTGAGGGTCAATATTGAAAATATCTACTCGAAATAAACCGGTTTCGTTTTTTTCTACTTTTGTATCGGTAACTCGCAGCGCGATTTTACCGGTATGATCATCATCCCAGGTATGGTAAACGTATGGGCTGGTCGAGTTCTCGTCAAACTTACCATCATTCTCCCAGTCCCATTCAAAGAATAGATTACCGTAACCACCGCTCACATTCCGGCTCGAACTCGCATCGAATAATGTTGGCGACCCCTCGTAACCTATAACACGTTTAGGTGTTAATATGGGCGTCAAGAAGTTATACCGCCACTCGATCACTAACTTCGGACCATACGATATCGTTTTTCCGGTTTTGGATTTGGAGATCATACCTACGCCAAAGTAATCCGGGACACGATCAATAAATGCTTCCTGGAACGCACTCACCGCGTCATTTCCAAGCTGCCACTCGTACTCCACATTTGTCGCGCTAACCTCAGCGCTGGGACCGTAGTATAGATCTCCGTCACCACAATCCGTGTAAATAGAAGTGGCACTTAAAGAACCGGT
>CBFDAW010000777.1:0-1626 GCA_965602865.1 uncultured Thermoplasmata archaeon | reverse complement strand
TTTTATTAACCTGGTAAACCAAGGTTTTTGTGAGGTATTCAAAATCATCACTTGTAAGTATATTTATTTTATTATCGTCGTTCAGGAAAAAAATCTCATGGGTTATAAAATAAACATCAAGTTCTGATAGATTTAAAATCTCCATCTGGCTTCGAATTACCGAGCTATTGAATAAATCCTCCATAGTGTAATCAATAGGATAGCCTAATTTATGATAATAGAAAACGAATGCCAATTTCTGATTAATCCCACGACCGGGTAAATGTGAATTAATCCGCGGAAGAACTCGTTCGATCTCCTCGACATAATATGAAGTATTTATTCCAAATTCGTTGATAATATACCACGCTCGAAGATATGATGTACTGTTTTGGCGAAATTGTGTATCATCTATGTTATTCAAATCATGATATCTCTTATCTTTTGTCACCATTACCAATTCTTCTACTTTTTGTTTATATTCTTCCTTTTTCAGGGGGTCATCGGTGGTCTGGTATAGGCATAAATAAATGTCAAGTAGCTCAACAAATTTTTTCTTACCTTTAATCCCCATCTCTTTGGACAATTGAATTGGATCCACATCTAAAGTATCCGCCCACGCCAAGGCTTTGATATTTATTTCTTCAACTTCCGTTTGTCGTTGCTCTATTGTGGTTGTAGAATCCCATTCACCATAGGTATTATCTATAACTTCCTGGTCGTTCTTCGGCTTTGGCTCATTCAAACAACATGGAATACTAGCTAACATGAGCAATAAAATTATCAATATCGTAATTTCTGGTTTGACTATCCTTTTTCTCATTTTAAACTCTCAACATTTCTTTAATGTCTTCAACACTTGGGACTTTACCTCGGGTCTTTGCTTTTCCATTGATAAATAGAGCAGGTGTCATCAAAATCCCACGGTTTATGATTTCATTAATATCCTCGACCTTTTTAACATCCGCACGAATGCCAATTTCTTTTACTGCTTTTTGGACATTCTTTTCCAATCTATTACACTTTGCACATCCTGTCCCAAATATTTCGATTGTTAACATAGATATATCCTCTTTTTTAAGGATTGTATTTAAAAATTAAATAATTATTCCTCCATAGATAAACCCGGCAATGGTAGATATTATCACAACTATTCCGATATACGCGGCGGTCATTTTTATTCCGATAATCCTATGCAATACTATCATATTTGGTAAACTTACTGCTGGCCCCGCCAAAAGAAGTGCTAATGCGGGTCCACCACCCATTACACCCGCATTATATCCAAAAGTCGCACCTATAATTGGCACCTCTAATAATGTTGGCATATAAAGTATCGCACCGATTATTGCACCAGTAAAACAAGCAATGAACGAATTTCCACCAAGATATGGTCTGAACGTTTCCGGCGGTAAGAAATATGCAATGATTCCCACGATAAAGGTGCCAGCAATTAGAATAGGAAATATCTTCTTTGTTAAATCCCAGGTCTCATAACCCCAATCTTCCATTTCATCTCTATCGTAATATAACTTAAGAAGTAGTATAATTCCGGCTGCAAGCAATAATATTAATGCAATTTTTAACATCCAATCAATTTTTGCTGCTCCGAATATAAGTATGGCAATCATAATTATAAAGAAGCTA
>CBFDAW010000776.1:0-1627 GCA_965602865.1 uncultured Thermoplasmata archaeon | reverse complement strand
TAATTATAAATGCTCTAAAAGTTTCAGAATCTAAATTTATTGCTGCCACCTCTCCTATTTTTACTCCAGCAATTTTAATCGGTGCTCGAACTTTTAGATCACCAATATCATCAAACATTGCTGTCACTGTAAAAGTATTACGTGTGGAATATTCTCTTAATCCACTAACTTTAAGTGCCAATAATAACAGTGACAATATTCCTAGCAATATGAATATTCCTACTATGATCTCAATAATGCGTTTATTTTCCACTACCAACCTCCTAGCATAATTGCAGTAAGGACGAAATCTAATCCTAGTACCGCTAGTGAAGCATAAACTACGGTTTTAGTAGTAGCTCTGCCGATACCTCTTGCTGTTGGCGTTGTAAAATAGCCTTGATAGACAGCAATCCAGGTTACTACAAATCCGAATACTATGCTTTTAATTACCCCATTTATTATATCTATGTGAAAATCTACCGCAGCTTGCATGTTTGACCAAAATTGTCCTGCGTCAACCCCCAACCAATCTACACCTACCAAGTAACTACCAAAGACGGCTATAAGCATGAAAATTACTGTCAATATAGGTAAGGAAATAAAACCAGCCCAGAGTCGAGGTGAAATTATACGCCATAACGGATCGACTGCCATCATTTCCATGCTAGAAATTTGTTCAGTTGTTTGCATCAAACCAATTTCAGCAGTTAAAGCAGAACCAGCCCTTCCAGCAAACAACAATGCAGTAATCACCGGACCTAATTCTCTGGTTACACTTAAGGCTACTAAATTGCCCAGTTCATGAGTGGCTCCAAATTTATCTAAAATATTGTAGCCCTGCAAAGCTAATACCATACCGATAAATAAACCAGAGATCACTACAATAAGCAACGATAAAACACCGATTGTGTATAATTGCTCTATTAAAAACGGGAAAAATCTAGATAATTTCGGTCTTCTTAGTATTACTCGAAGCAAAAATAATCCAGATATACCCAGCCTATGACAAAAAATCAAACCTAAACTACCAAGTTGTTGAATACGCCCAATCACAATCCTAAATCCTCTTCATAATTAATTGCTGGATAATGAAATGGTATCATCCCGTCAGGAAGACCGTGGACAAACTGCTTAACCCATGGGTTTTGGTCTGCAAAAATTTGCTTTGGGGTACCTTGACCTACTATTTTATTATGAGCAATGATATATACCTCATCTGCAATGCTTGCAGCTTCGGCAACATCGTGAGAGACGATAATAGATGTTAAACCCAAAATATCATTCAAGCGTTTAATTAATTGAATCAACACTCCCATAGTAATTGGATCTTGACCAGTGAAAGGTTCATCATACATCATTAACTTCGGATTTAATATCATCGCCGCCGGACAATTCACTGGGCATTAAATCACATGCTCCGCGTAAACCCACAGCTTCAAGTTGCATTAATACTAAATCTCGCAGCATATCTTCTGGTAGTTTAGTGTGTTCACGTAAAGCAAATGCAACATTCTCAAATACATTTATATTAGTGAATAAGCCTCCTTTTTGAAATAACATTCCGATATCACGTCTCACTTTATACAACGCTTTTCTATTTAAACTGTGAATATCTACACTATTTACTAAAACCTTACCCGATAAA
>CBFDAW010000775.1:0-1627 GCA_965602865.1 uncultured Thermoplasmata archaeon | reverse complement strand
TGGCGTGCCTCTGATTCGGTAAGTAATGGACCCGTCGAGAGTAAACCGTATGGAATTTTAGTTGATACCGAAAAAGTAGAATTTTCAAATGCTTGGCCATCTCCTCTGGAGGTTTCCAAAACCGAAGAAGTTAAAGTTGGGATTACAATATCGGATCAAACTTCAGGTGTGGATGTATCTACTATTCAATATTCGGTTTCAGAAAATAAAGGCGAAGCCTGGAGTGGTTGGGAGAACGTTAAGAGCCTGCAAAATGGTGTAACCGTTGCTGTACGCATCAATCTCACCTTACCAAATGGTACCGAGAATATGCTCAAGTGGCGTGCTTATGATATAGCGGGCAATGGCCCTACCGAATCAACATGGCAAGTGATTAAGATCGATACCTGGGTACCGCCCGTTAAACCTAAAGTAATACTGATTTCGCCACCCAATGGTGTGACCATTAATAAAACAAGTGTCGAATTTAATTGGGAACTCGAAGATAAGACCATGGAGAATGTAACTTACAATTTGTACATTGATAACGAAACCTCGGAAAAATTTATGATTACTGATATTGAAAATTCAAGTTATGCACTCGACGACTTGGAAGAAGGTGAGACCTATTACTGGCGCGTCATACCTGTTCTGGGAGATATAGAAGGTCTATGTACGAGTGGTTCGTGGTGGTTCAAAGTTGAATTATCAAAAGCCGAGCTGGAAAGAATCTATATGCTCAAGATCACGGGACGAGATTCGATCTCAATTTATCCGGGTCAGAATAAAAGTATCACATTATCGATTACTAATCTCGGAGAAGCCAAGGATACGATAAGGTTAGAGCTCGAGGCGGGGAAGTTATCCGATTATATCTATCTTGAAGATTATTCGATGATAGAACTGGAGAGCAATAGATATGCATTGCGTGAATTGAACATCGAATTACCGATGAATATCAAACCGGGAACTCATGTAATAATAATTACGGCAATTTCCGTGAACAGTGCTGAGATAGTAAGAGAATCTCATGTATTAGAAATTCAAATCTTGGAAGTGGAGAGTCAACCCAACGATTCCGGACCAAACGGTACCGATACAAATGGAACCGCCGGTAACAAAACTAAGGAAAAATCTAACGGATGGTTAAATGAGATAATATTAATTTCCGTAATTATACTGGTGGTAATGATTATTTTATTACTGGTCGTAGCCATGTTTATCAAAAAGCGTAAGAAACGCGCCGAGCAGGAATTGCTCGCACCGGGGACATTTGCAATCAAACCGGGCACTTATCCTACACCTGTAATAACTCTTGATCAGATACCACCAACGCCTACGGTTGTACAACTACCTAGTGCAATTGTGCCAACTTCATTAACTGTTCCCGTACCTATGCTAGCGAAATCCACACAAATATCACAAGCACCTGTTTCGCAACCTACAGCACCGGTTCCACAATTACCTCAGTTGCCACCAGCCAGAATTCAAGACACGAAACATAAGGTGAGTTCCACCACACCAGTACCTACGGTTGCATCTCCGCTAACAACACATGCAATTCCGAGCCAACCAGAAACTCCAAAAGTGACCCCTTCACAAGGTGGTACAACACCAAAAGTCGCACAGGTACCTAATCTTCAACAGG
>CBFDAW010000774.1:0-1630 GCA_965602865.1 uncultured Thermoplasmata archaeon | reverse complement strand
AAAGTGACTTGAAAGAAATGTTTAGCTATTTCCCCGATTGGCGCGATTTCACTGACCCGGAGGTATGGGGTGGAAATACTAGAGGAACCATGATTTAGGGTAATTCTGAAGATCTTTCGACCTTTAAGGTAATAGGTTATGAGAATCCAAATATTACAAAATTTGGATAAGCTGAAAGGTTTTCCAATGCCAGGATAATTTTTTTAAATTATCCAGAGCTAGAAGTTCTTTTATTTAAATTAAGATTAAATTTAGTAGTCTTTTTAGTACATTTTTATCATTATTTAAATTAGGATTATTTATTTTTATAGTTTTAAAATAGAAATAGGAAGTTTATATAAATTGTAAATTTACTAAATAAATTTATATATTAAATAGGTAGATTTGAATTATAACATATGTAAGTTAAATATCGTTGACGAAAGTTTAATTTTGGAAAAAAAACTATAGGTTTAGGGGGAAGACATATATGTCAATTAATATTAACAAACCTAAGATAATGAGAAGTATTTTGGCAATTGTTGTTGTGTTTATAATGTCAGCGGGAGCATTTTTAGGTGCTGCAGAAAACGGTAGCATAAATGATGCTTCTGAATCGAATGCACCGATATTACCGGACAACCCAGTAGCGGGTAAAACCGAGGAAATTTTAGATATCTCATCCATAGAATCCTCTGGTATTATCGAGGAGGGTTACGAACCAATTATTCCTTCACAAGAAACCGATGATGTTTATGACTCATCGTCTGTGACAACAGATCGTGAATCCAATATCGATGACTTTGAACACCAAGTAGATTATTTGTCTGCAAATGATGGACCAATAGTATCCCCAAGCACTACAAGTACGAGTCACTCAGATCCGCTAATATCCAGTAAAGACCGTCACAAGCTCAGTGAGGGATTATCATATATAACGGATCAAGAAGACTCGGGACCGAGTACCTCCCGTCCCTCGGAAGCTGAAAACCAAGAGCCCAGCACCAGCACACGCTCAGCCAGCGGCTCGTTTTCCATGGTCTTCGGTGCCGATAACTCACTTAATAACGGACAAGGTTATGGCTATATATATCGTTCTTCCTCGAGTTATTATTGTTATTCTGTTTATTATATGTACAGCTATATTTCCGGTACAAATTATGAGTATCATGGTTGGTCAGCGTTCGATCTGAGTGATATGAAACAATATGCTGGTCTCCAGGTCACCTCTGCTGCGCTCTGGTGGCGGCATGATTATCAAAACCAGGTTAGCCAGTTAGATTACTGGACCATGAACTCGGTACCATACTATATTTCAGGGACTAGCTCACAGGCACAGGGTTGGTTCAACGAGGTTGGCGGTACCGGCTCAGTGAAAATAGGAACTGATACATATACAGGCACATCAAATCCCAATGATTTTGATATGTTTACGACCATTAATCCCGCTGGTATTGCTGATATTAATACCCGCCTCGCTTCTTCAAATTACGATTATGTCGTAGGTACAGATATCGTTTCCCTATTCTCTGGAACTTATGGTTATGTTAGGGCTTACGATGTTCGATTAATGTTAAATTGTACCTACACCGCCATGCCCAAGGAAAAGACGGGTGAGATCGCATACGGCGATGAACAGTGTGGGTACATT
>CBFDAW010000773.1:0-1633 GCA_965602865.1 uncultured Thermoplasmata archaeon | reverse complement strand
TAGTACCATTCCATAAACACCACGAGGTTTTCAAAATAATTCTTAGAACTTAGCCTTAATTCTGCCACCCGTTAGTTGAATAAAAGCATTTTCCAGATTCTTGGTCCCGGTAATCTGTTTCAGTTGCGCTACAGTGCCAAAACCTTTTATCTCACCCTTATCTAATATGATTACACGGGTGCATAACGATTCTACCAATTCGGTCATATGCGAACTCAATAATATTGTATTTTTCAACTTCTTATTTCGTGCGATCCAATCCTTGATTAATCTACCGTATCGTGGGTCTAAACCAGAGGTAGGCTCATCTAAAAGTATTAGTTTGGGTTCATGAAGTATCGTAGCGGCAAAAGAGATCTTTTGTTTCATGCCTTTGGAATAAGAGCTGAGTTTTGAATCGATCCTGTCCTCCAGATCCAGGATCTGGGTAAGGTTTTTTACACGTTTTCCCAAATTCGGTTCGGGAATACCGCGTAATCTACCTATGAAATTTAGAAATTCTTTCCCGGTTAATTGTTCATAGACCGCGGGTGATTCAGGTAAGTACCCTAGCATTGCCCTGATCCTTAATGGCTGCTTAAGTATGTTTAATCCCGCGACAAATACTTCACCGGCGGTTGGTTTGAGCAAACCGGCAATGATTTGTAATGTTGTAGTTTTACCCGCACCATTAGAACCAAGGATTCCGAAGATCTCGCCACGGTTTATGGCAAAATTCAAATTATTAACTGCTCGAATTTGATTATAATGTTTGGTTAGATTTATAATTTGGACCATTGCACCGTTATTTTGTGACTCTGGTAAATTTGGGAGATCTGTTATTTGCGGCATCTTACAAACCTTATCATAAAAAGGTGATTCTATGTATAAAAAAATATCGTGTGCTTTATTCATTATCCGAAAAAATCGCTATATAAGATTGTAAAAGTAGGTAGTATTATTTGAAATATTCTTTAGTAAATGTTTTAATATTCATTAATTTACCTTTTTATATACTATATATATTATAAAAATAACTTTAAAGTTAAAATTAATCCAAATTATTTTTGGGGACCGTGAATGGAGAGAGAGTTAGATAAACGTAAAGCGTCCAGTTCAGTTGAAATGATCAAGGATTTTCAAAATAAATGGGCTAAACGTGCACTTGAGGAATCAAAAAAGGAGCCCAAACCACAAACCAAAATGAAAAGTTTGTCATTTGATACTTATACTAGACCTACGGATTTCGATAAAAATTTTAAACAATTCACTACTAAGCCTGATAATGAGCCTGTCAAAAAATCGTATAAGATACTGCCCAAAAAGCCTCGGTTTACACCAAACCTAAAAACACCCGCTAAAACACCCGCCAAAATTCAAAATGTTTCTGAAGATAAAACTTTTGCTGCAAAATATTTCGTGGGCCAGGGGTTGAATTATTTTTATAGCCAAGATTACAAAGCTGCTCTCAATTGTTTTCAAAAGGTACTAAAAATGGATTCGAATAATTCTATAGCGATAAATCATATTGATAAGATCAACGCAAAATTGAATAAAGAAACAGAAAGGGAATATGGTATAACCAAGAGTGGTACGAAAAACGTCTCCATGACAGATATGCTACTTCAGAGTTTAGAAGATGTTGACGATGAAA
>CBFDAW010000772.1:0-1640 GCA_965602865.1 uncultured Thermoplasmata archaeon | reverse complement strand
ACAGTGCAAGAAGCGCATATGAGGTCTCTTCTTGGGTACCATTATTAGTACCCCAGGAACCATCAATATTTTGTGTCTTTATAATCCAATTGATAGCCTTTTCGGTCAGAGATAAATCCAGATCATTTAATGCTTCGATGGCTTGACTCGTGGCATAATATGGCGATATATTCCATTTGTCAATCCAATAACTATTTTCTTTGATCTCAGTATATAAAAATTTAATGATTTTTTCAATAACTTCTTCACGCCGTTTATATTTTTCATACTGATTTATTGCTTTCAAAACTCTGATATTAACAATTGGTGATGCAGAGCGTTCAGAAGGATAGCAATTAAAATGCGTGGAATCCTCATAGAGTTCTAATACTTTTGGATCCACCTCATGGTTAGTCATTTGAAGAATGTGAAAAACCGTAGCGGTATCATCCAGATCTTGAAAATCATATAATTTCGACATCGAAATACCGTAATCTGTCCATAATGTAGATAACTCTTCGATTTTTGGTAAGTAATAGTTTTGCACTGGGAATTTTGTTTTTAAAAAGTTATCTATAATCCAAGCGGTTTCAAAAACTTCAAATGGAAACAGTGTCATAGATGAACCACTATTGAACGCCAGGACATTTTTAAGATACTCGTAAGCGTGTTCATCGAATCTTTTGGTTAACATAAAAGCCGTAGCCGATGGCGAATTGCTAATTGAGCCATTAATATTCTGAGCGTTTTTTAATAGTTTCTGAGAAGCAAAGTCACCTAAAAATTCTAAAGAGAAGGTCACCGTAGTATTGTGTGATGAGATTAATTCGCTAATGATTAAATTCAATTTTTTTTCTTTTAAGGGTTCAAAATATTTCTCGCGAAATGGAAGATTTAAATCCAGTTGTTCAGCTTGTGCCATCAGCGCTGGAAATAATAATTCAAATCCAACCGTCTCTTGGGGCTCTTTATATAGGCGTTGAATATTGAACCAAATGTACTCTTCACCATTTTTTATTATCTCTTTGAATTTTTCGGCTTTATGTGTCCTTTTAAATGCTATTATCGATGCTAATGTAGAAATTAGTCTATCGTAGGAATAATTAATCTCACCTCCCCAGCTGCCATCATTATATTGGTTAGTGATCAGCCAGAGCAAAGATCCCGGGAATAATGGTTTTTTCGTATAAGTGCTCTCGGGTATCCTGGCTGCCCAAGCGGTGTCATATGCTAAGCCACGCATATAACCACCGTTTAGGCTATTCAGTAATTTAATTGCCTCTTGGTTTAGGTCAATCATCCTGTAAGCTCCTTTATCCTCCTCTCTAAGAGCATAATTAAATCGAATTCTGCTGAGGTCGATGAACCGATTACTTTCCCCGCCCCGGCAATACATTATGTAAGTTTATATTTTACTATCATTAGGCGATATTATTCTCCTGGAGGATATTCAATTGTGAAAATTTTGAAATTCTACTTAATAAGTAACCTAGGAATTCCTCTTTTAGTTTTATATCAACCATTTTATGTTTCAGCCGTAAATACATCCTTTCCAAAACCTGTAAATCAAGTTCAATTTTCAAATCATATTCAATATCCATAAGGAATAATGGTTCCGCGGGCGCCAGACCAAAATCACAATTGATCGTGGGATTGTCCAA
>CBFDAW010000771.1:0-1657 GCA_965602865.1 uncultured Thermoplasmata archaeon | reverse complement strand
TCATATCATTTACCTCATAATTACAATTTATTAAATGGTCTCATCGTTATTATTATATTTAATATTAATTATGCTTTTGAAAATCAATGGGATTAACTCAATTCATTTTAGCATAACTCAGCCCAATTAAGGAGATAGATATATTACATTATCACCGCGTACTATAGCGGTGGCTAACTTTCGCTTAATTTCATTCTCCTCGTACTCTTCTGCATTTTTCAGAACAAGGTTCAGGTGTGGGTCGAAACCGTCTAAGATACCGCAGTATTTTCTATTGTACTTAAGCTCGACGATCACACGTTTTTTCAGGCTCTCATTGATTATACTAAGGGGTTTAACGCCCGCCATTTGAGTATCTCCATTTAGTTTGTTAAAAATTATTGGGAATTTATAATACTGTAACACAGAGTAGAATACCATAATGATTTGACCAGTACTTAAATTTTATTGATTTTCTAAAACAGGCGATATTTTAATAAATGGGTTTGCCTTATCTATTAAAGTTGAAAGTGCCCAGGGGTTGAAACCGCAACGGTTATTTCTAAAATAATGGCCAGCAGTACAGGAGCATGCTGTATGATAGAGAAAAATATCGATATAGCAATCATCGGTGGTGGTCCCGCGGGGCTAGCTGCCGCGGTAGCTGCCAAACGCTCAGGCATTAAAAACCTGTTGATCATTGAGCGTAATGAATCCTTGGGTGGAATTTTAGGACAATGCATCCATGACGGTTTTGGTCTTGAGCAGTTCAAGGAGAGCTTAACAGGACCAGAGTACATGGAAAAATATATCCGAGAGGTACAAAAATTAAAGATACCATATATGTTGAACAGTATGGTCACTGATCTAAGTGCAAAAAAGGAAGCGATAGTGATAAATCCTGAAGGTGTGCATAAGTTGCACGCACAGGCGGTGATTCTCACCATGGGTTGTCGCGAGCGCACCCGTGACAGTATCGGAATCCCAGGCTCACGACCGGCGGGCATATATACTGCTGGCGAGGCGCAGTATTATATTAATATCAAGAATTATCTAGTAGGTAAACAGATTGTGGTTCTTGGTTCGGGTGATATTGGTTTGATTATGGCGAGGCGGTTAATGTTGGAAGGTGCTAAGGTGCTTGCCGTAGTGGAAAAGCTTCCGTACCCTACCGGGCTGCCCAGGAATATCTCACAGTGCTTAGAAGATTTCGATATTCCGCTAATGTTGTCACATACGGTGATTAATATAAAAGGTAAGAAGCGTGTAAGTGGCGTTACGATTGTACGGGTGGGCCATAATTCTTCACCGTTACCAGGCACAGAAATTGAAATAGCATGTGATACATTAATATTATCCGTTGGTCTAATACCTGAAAATGAATTAAGCCAGCAAGCCGGAATTATCCTCGACCCGCACACCGGTGGGCCGGTGGTAGATAATATGTTGCAGACTACCGTGGACGGAATCTTTGCCGCTGGTAATGTTTTGCATGTCCATGATATTGTAGACTGGGTGTCAAAGGAAGCGGTACAGGCCGGTGAAAATGCGGCCAAGTATATCAAGAAATTAGAAAAACAAGGTGCAGGACCACCACGGAAACCCATAACCGTAAAGCCAGGGACTGGGCTTAGGAATGTACTGCCGCAAAGGATACTGCCAAAAAAGGATATAACAT
>CBFDAW010000770.1:0-1661 GCA_965602865.1 uncultured Thermoplasmata archaeon | reverse complement strand
GGCTATGCCAGCTTGAAAGGTTTTATAAAAGGGTTTGTCGAATGTGGGTTTAAAGCAAGTTTCTGAGATATAAATTTAATTTGAAAAAACACCAAATTAGACATTTTACACCATTTATAACTGGAAAGAATGGTATTTTAGGTCTGAAAGTGGGGTGTTTTGTGTTAGTTTTGGGAATTAAAACCAAATAGCTAGTAAAGTTTTGATTTTACTTTTTCCTTATCTTGCTCTTGAGGGTGAGTTGTATCCGATTCTTCAGCATTTCTTTGTAATGTTGGAGATGTGGTTGCTACTGTGGGCATCGGTGTGATTTCACCAGCATCAGGCTTTGTTGTTTGACTCTGCGTCGGCGGCAATTGCGGGAGCTTTGCAACCTGCGGTATTTGTTGCGAAGCTGGTGCCTGGACAGCCGATGGTGAACTTGCTAATACTGGTGTTGTAGAAGTTGAACCTGGTGTGTGCTCTCCAACATTAGTTGCTGCCGAACTCGGTAGCTGTGGAGTAGTAGGCGCCCCCACGGAAATCACAGCTGTGGGAACCTCACCGGGCTTTACGGTTACCGCTTCTTTCGTTGATTTTTTCTCTTTATTACGCTTTCTTCGGTTATTAACAATGATTACCAATACTAGAATAATTATGATTATAATGATAATTAATAAAATGTTCAAAAATGTGAACAAAGTCGAGGATCTATCAGTTTCAGGCTTATCTATTCCAAATATCTTCACGGTTAATTCAGCTTTTTCTTCGACGACCAGATCATACTCGGCAGCCTTCCCGGAAACTGCCGTGACTGTTAATACTACTTCGCCTTTTTCCGCATCTTCTGCAATCGTTATCGTAATATTAAACTCCACAGTACCATCCGGGATCGCATCCATTGTTCTGGGGTCGTTCACTAGTGCACTAATGTCAGCGTCCGCCGGAACATCTACGCTCAACGAGATAGTATCCGTCAACTCGCCGAGATTATAAACAGTTGCTTGAACGGATACCACATCGCCAGGTGACTGTTCGAGATACGGCGGATTAACTGTTAATTTGAGCTCGATCCGCGGTGTGTAATCTTTATTGACCGTGAACGACCAAATCTCTGACTCGGGACCTTTGACATTTCCCGCCCACGGCACCACCTTCCAGTAGTATGTTTCATTATCTTCAAGAATACTTCGGAGTAAAAAATATATATTTGAACATTTCTCGTATTCTACAGGAGCTTCATTTGTGTCCAGATATACATCATATGATAGAATTTCAGCTCCTTCATACTCGAGTGACCATTGCAGAGTTGGTTTTGGTGATCGTATTATTGAGCCGTTCTCGGGAGATGTTAATTTAACTTGAGGAAGAGGAATATCAACTGTGAACGACCAGATACCAGAACCGCACATACCTTGGTATGTACCAATCCTTGGAATGACCGTCCAATAATAAGTTTCTCCATCGATAAGGTCATTAACTATAAGGCTCGTGTTAATCATAATTGATTGGTTAATTATTTCTGGTGGATTAACAGTATCAATATAAACATCATAATTTACATTCCATAAAGTAGTATTTTCAAGCATCCAAAATAGTTCTGCTGATGTTGTTGTGATGATCGAGCCGTTCGGCGGGCTCCAGAGCTTTACCCGATAGATCAGTATTTGCAGCCAGGTATT
>CBFDAW010000769.1:0-1665 GCA_965602865.1 uncultured Thermoplasmata archaeon | reverse complement strand
ATGGCTAAGATCGAAGTCGGGAATCACACTTTGGAGGTTAAGTTTTGCGGTAACCTTCTGGCGGCAAGTGGTGTTGGCGCTAGTGCCGCATCATGTGCAGCTTTCGCCAGAGCATTAAATGATGAATACAATCTCGGCATGGATGATGAGGCTATTAATCAAATGGCGTATGAAGGCGAAAAGGCGTATCATGGTAGCCCGTCAGGGGTTGATAATACCGCCGCAACATACGGTGGTTTAATTCAGTTCACCAAAGGGAAGCCGCCGAAGTTCGACCGGATAAGAACCCCTACACCCGTGGAGATCGTAATGGGAAATACCGGGTTGGTTACGAATACCGTAAAAGCGGTCTCAGAAGTAAAAGAACGCCAAGAAAAAGAGCCGGATAAATATGCAAAGATATTCGATCATGCCCGGGAGCTAATTCCTCGAGCTAAAACCGCCTTGGAGGCGGGGGAGTATCGTACAATTGGTGAATTGATGTTTGAGAATCATAGGCTATTACAGGAGATCGAGGTTTCCTGTCCTGAACTGGACCATCTGGTAAATATTGCTATGCAGAATGAAGCGTGGGGCGCTAAAATGACAGGCAGTGGATTGGGTGGCTATATGATCGCACTCACACCGGGACCTGAGCTTCAGGATAAGGTGGCGGCGGCAATCGAAAGTGAGGGGTTTTTAGTATTGAAGACCACGATTGGAATTTAATAAATGGAAAAATCAGGTGTTAGATATGAACCTAAAAGAGTTTGTGGAAATGTTGGATTCGAAAGGATTATTGATTAAGATCGACAAGCCAATGGATGTTAAATTTGAAATTCCAACGGTCATGAAAAAATTGGATGGAAGACCTATTTTGTTTTCGAATGTTAAGGGTTATGATCTGCCAGTAATTGCCAATATTTGTTCCACCCGAGAGCTTGTGGCACTTGGTTTAGAAATTGAACCGCACGAGATCATCCAATGTTTAACGAAAGCGATCGAAACCCCTGTGGAGCCAGAGGTGGTTGATGCCAAGGAGTATACCGAATTCAATGGCACCCTGGATGACATACCAATACTCACTTATTATCCATTTGACGGTGGGCCGTATATTGCCTCAGCGATTGTAGTTGCAACCGAGCCCGAGTTAGGGATTAATGTATCTTATCATAGAATGATGAAGCTTGATAAGGATAAACTCGTTCTGCGGATCCTTCAGAGGCATTTTTCTGAGTTTCTCGACCGTGGTGTCACAGAGTTTGCGATTTGTATAGGAAACGCTATAGCAATGCTTGTCGGTGCCGCTGTGTCTGCCGAGTTAGGCAAAAGCGAGCTATCTATCGCAAATGCTCTTAGTAAGACCAATGTTGTAGAACTCGATGGGCATAAAGTGCCCGAGGCTGAGCTCGTAATGATTGCAGAGATGACCGGTGAAACACACGCTGAAGGCCCGTTTCTCGACCTTACCGAAACACGTGATATAGTCCGTGATCAGCGAGTAGCAAGGATGAAAAAGATCTATTGTCGAACCGCACCCATGTTCCATGGGCTATTACCCGGTGGTCTCGAGCATAAGATACTAATGGGCATGCCGCGTGAGCCAACGATATATCAAGAGGTTAGCAAGGTGTGTGAAGTCCAAGACGTTCTCGTAACCCCTGGCGGCACCTCATGGTTGCACGG
>CBFDAW010000768.1:0-1686 GCA_965602865.1 uncultured Thermoplasmata archaeon | reverse complement strand
TTAGCGTTGGGTGATGATTGGTCAGGCAATGTTGAGAAGTTCACGGGGTATATCAATAATCCATATGGCTATTTGGAAGCAAGTTTGAACACTTATGAATATCGAAGTTATGCGCAGTGGGACATAGGGAAAATTGATAGATTATTCCCGCAAGAAAATAAAACCTGGATCGAGATTACGCAACTGAGTCTCCGTTTCAACCACTATTCTGGTACGGCATCAGATATCTATGTATACAATATGCAAGAAAATGTAACTGGCTCTTTAAGTGCCACTTCTATTTACACGGATTGTGGTGATGGTGATTTATACTACGGTCCCAGTGCGGAGGCTAGCGCGACAAATGTGGAGTACGAATGGCAGCTTGGGAATGATGCGGTGAGTGCGTTCCAGGATGCATTTGATGATGGTGTCCCGGATTACTTTGGCGTGGGGATCATCTCTAAATCCAAAACCGGTGACACTCTCTCATACGGTCCGAAGTTAGTGATCGAGTGGCAGTATAACTTCTTGACGCCCCAATTAACACCTAAACGTGTTGAAGGTTACGAGGGGTCGGCAACATTATTCGATGCGAGTTCGAGCCGGAATGTGAGCGGTGGTAACAGCGGTCTATTTTTTGAGTGGGACTGGGAGAATGATGGTAAGTTTGACGAGAACTCGACCAGCCCATATGTTTACCACACCTGGAACGACGACCACACCGGTAAAATTGCATTACGAGCTACTGATACCGGCGTAGGAAGGAACGAAACCGGCGTGTTCCGGGTAGATATTTTCAATTTGGACCCGCAGGTGAATACAACCAACGGCAAAGTCACACCCCAGCCCGCTTGGGAAGCCAATAATGTGACATTCTCTGGATTTACGGTGGAGGACCCAAGTAATAACGATACTTTCAGCTATTTCTATGACTTCGACCGTGATGGGATATATGATGTAAGTGGTCCATGTAACGATTCAATGGTACCTTCGGTAACCTGGTATTATGATGACGATTTCATGGGTGATGTGGAGTTATTGGTAGTGGATGAGGACGGCGGAACATCGAACATCTCCATACAGGATGAAACTACCGCAATACCTGAAACTGACGGAACCGGATATGTCACCAATACCAATAGAAGGTATCCCGATCAGATCTATGTGAGATGGCAGTCAACATATGCTTATTATCGCGGGTATGCGAAAATCGACTTAACCGAGTTCCCGAAAGACGGCGTGGTTAAGAAGGTCAAATTCGTTGCGAAGGTCATGGAAAATAATTCTGTGAACTTTGTGGGTGTGCATCTATTAGCCAGTGATCCTACTTCGGTAGTACCCACAACTGTGTATGCCGAAGCGGGCGGAGACACTAATCGATTATTTGGTTTAACCTGGGAAGTTGGTGATAAGGAAAAGGACCTAACCGATTTTATCAGGACGCCGGAAGGGCAGGCGGCAATACAAACAGCAATAGAAAATAAATGGGTCGCCTTTGGTTTTGATCTCGAATCACCACAATCTTTTGGAACGTATGATGGTTACATGGCAGGTCATGCGTATAAGTTACCAGCATTAGAGATTGAATATGTGACATACGAACCTGGTTGTTTGATCCCGGTAATCGTGAAAAACGTTGCACCTGAGATTAATTGCTCGAATATAGAAATTACACCTGAGGAATTATCTGAAGGTGAATCGGTT
>CBFDAW010000767.1:0-1690 GCA_965602865.1 uncultured Thermoplasmata archaeon | reverse complement strand
TCGAGTTCCCGCGCTGGATGATCACAAACATTACAATTAAACCAAGGATGATTATTATCGTGATTAGTGCCACTATGCCAATGGAAAGTAGGCTCAATTCGCCGCCGCCCTCCGTAGTGTCTCCTGAAGCTGCGGCGGTTCCATTAATACCATTATTAACATCAATCAGCCTGTTTACCGGTGCACTCCATGAGATACCATCCCATGCTTTTGCTGAGATTACGATATTTCCATCGGGGACCTTAGTACTTTCCCAGAGGAAAAACCATTCGACGGTACCGTTCTTATCATCCAATGGTACCTCGGTCCAGTCCATCTCCTGACCTATTCTTATCTGGAAATTTACGATTCCCTGGTGATCCGGGTCATATACCGTGCCCTTGATCAATACACTGCCATTTACTTCTTCATTTTCCCCCGGGAAGATGATATCCACAATTGGCTCGGCATTTTTACCATTATTAACATGCAGGTTCACGATAGTTTCATTCGTCAGCTCGCCATCATACACTCGCGCCGTGAGTTTATAATCACCATCCGGGACCGTGGTGGTGTTCCAGAGATAGGTCCAGCCATTGTAATCGGCATTTATACTAGCTTGCTGCCAGTCTAAATTCATTGTTTCTATTGAGCCTGAATAATGCGAATCTACCTTGACTTCCACTAGCTGGATGGTATCCTCGATATCAAATATGTAGCCTTTGATGGCTTCGGTATCTTTGACATCCTGATAGTTAATATGCGACGTTAGTTCAATCTCCGGTGCATCGTTCACCGGTGCGATCACGATCTCAAAGCTCGTCTCATCCTTGTATTCTGGGTTCTCCTCAGTGCACCTAAGCATCACCGTGGTTGAGCCATAGTAGTCAGCTGGCGGATTAATACTTAAGTAACCATTGTTCACCAGTACCTCAATGATCGGGTTACGGTTCCCGATCACCTCTACTATCAACTCCCCGGCGTTGGTCTCGTCATCGGCCAGGTAATCACGCAAATCCATACAATTAGAAAATGTCTTGGTGTCATCCTCGGTCAAATAAAGGGATGGTATGCTTAACCAATGCGGTGGGTCGTTCACCGGGAATACGGTGACTAACACCTCCTGGCGCGTGTAATTACCGGTACCGTTAGCTACGGTGTTCATATATTTATCATCATCACAATAGATCCAGATAGGAATGGGGAGGTTGGTATTATTGAAATTCGTATTGAAATCATCGATGGTCTGGATCTCTACCAAATTATACTCGTCCATGACCGCGGTAATCTGCTTTTGTTCGTTTGTCAGCAGTCCTAGCGGGTCAATGGCAAGTGAGTAATAAAGATAATCTTCTTCCACATCAGTGAAATATTCTTTGAGCATGAGATCAAGATCATATCCTGTCCCCTCTTCTACCAAATGAATGTCCGGTAATTCGTGTTTCGGATAAGGTTCATCGTTCACCGGCTCGATTATGATTGTAAACTGGTTCGAATATGTCTTTTTCAAGCCCGAATCAATAACCTGGATCAAAACCTTGGTTTCACCGAACCAGTTCGGGGTGATCGGGCGGAACTTGAGCATGTTCGTATAATTTGTGAACACATCCACATGCTCGGACGCTGAATTTGATATCACGGAATAATTCAGATTCACGGTAGGTTCGTCAATGTCAGAGAAATAAGTGCTGAGGTCCAGTAAGGTCAGATT
>CBFDAW010000766.1:0-1693 GCA_965602865.1 uncultured Thermoplasmata archaeon | reverse complement strand
ATGGATATTCGAGCCTTTGGCAAAGAGTTCGATGATTATTATACTCGTGCAAAGTAGGTCCAGGTTATATAATTCATCAGGTCCAGAGTTGCAAGTATTATGGAAGACCCGAATAACAATAATCTGATACTAAGATTTGCCAATGAAGACGGGGAAATAATCGACCGTGAATTCGACCTCGTGGTACTTTCTGCGGGTTTGGAGGCATCCAAACGAAATCCAAAGTTGGCAAATATACTGGGAATAAATCTCGAGGAGCATAACTTTTGCGAGACTAATACTTTCTCTCCTCTAAATACCTCAAAACCTGGAATTTTCGCCAGCGGTGTGTTTGCAGGCCCAAAAGATATACCGGACAGTGTGGCACAAGCTAGCGGTGCTGCGGCAAAAGCTGCCAATGTGATCTCAGCTGCCCGGGGTGAATTGATCGAACCTAAAACTTACCCCAAGGAAGCGGATATACGCTGGGACAGACCGCGAGTTGGAGTGTTTGTATGCCACTGTGGTATTAATATCGGCGGTGTAGTTGACGTACCGTCGGTAGTGGAATTTGCAAAGCAATTACCAGGTGTAGTCTATGCCGAAGAAAATCTTTATACTTGTTCTCAGGATTCGCAAGAGCGCATTAAAAACCTTATCAAAGAACATAATTTAAATCGCGTAGTGGTTGCCTCATGTACACCACGAACACATGAACCATTATTCCAAAATACTATTCGCGAAGGTGGCTTAAATCCTTACCTATTCGAGATGGCAAATATTCGTGACCAGTGTTCATGGGTGCATATGCACGAACCTGAAAAAGCTACTGAGAAGGCAATGGACCTGGTACATATGGCAGTTCAAAAAGCAAATATGTTAGAGCCGTTGAAACGCGTACCATTAGAAATTTTTAAATCCGCTTTAGTAATAGGCGGCGGCTTGAGTGGAATGACAGCCGCGATTGAGATCGGCGGCCAAGGATATAAAGTTACATTGATCGAGCGAAAGACCGAATTAGGCGGTAACCTCCGTAAGCTCGGTTCGGTATTAGACGGTACTGACCCGAAGGCGGAATTGGACAAATTGATCTCAAAAGTAACCACAAATAAAAATATTGAGATTTATACAGGTTCCAATATTATTGAGATTAATGGTTATGTGGGTAACTTTGCTACCAAGATTAAAACAAAACAAAATGAGGAGATAGAGATAAACCATGGTGTAGTAGTAATAGCAACTGGTGCAGAGGAATATAAACCCAAAGAGTTTTTGTACGAACAAGATCCACGAATCATAACACAATTAGAGTTAGAAGAATTGCTCGCGGGTAACTCACAAGAGCAGGAGAAAATTATTGGCAGCACTATCGATAATTTGAAGAACATAGTAATGATCCAGTGCGTGGGCACACGAAATGTAGAGCGGCCATATTGTTCGCGACTTTGTTGCAGTGTGGCAATTAAAAATGCCCTATGTTTGAAGGAGATCAATCCTGGAGTGAATATTTACATCCTTTATCGTGATATTCGAACATATGGTTTGAAGGAAAGATATTATTATAATGCAAGTGAAAAAGGGATTAGGTTCATTAGATATGATGATGACGAAACGCCAAAAGTTGAACTTACTCAAAAAGACAAACTTGAGGTTAAAACATTTGACCATGTACTGGGAAGCGATATTAAGCTCCAACCCGATCTATTGATTCTCA
>CBFDAW010000765.1:0-1693 GCA_965602865.1 uncultured Thermoplasmata archaeon | reverse complement strand
TGTGCTTCTTGGCAGATCTTATTTGTCAAAAAGCTCGTAACACTGACTGGTGCTTTGGATACCAGGTCATATTTTTTTAAAACATTATATGCTTCACCACAATTAGATGGATCATTAACGGTCGGTCCCGAGGCTATTGCACTTAGATCGTTTCCAACCACATCGGATATTATCAGAGATACAACGGTTGCCGGTGAAAAATAACTACCTAACTTACCACCTTTGATTTTGGATATATGCTTCCTAACAATATTTATTTCTTGTATCTCCGCACCACTGGCTAGTAAAAGCTCAGTAGTCTTTTGTTGATCATTTAAACTCACGCCTTCAACCGGGTAAGTCATTAATGCAGACCCGCCGCCCGAGAGTAAACAGAGTATTAGGTCATGCTCGGTTATAGAATATTCATCTTTTATCTCAAGTATTTTTCGTACCCCGTTTTGACCCCTTTGATCGGGTATGGGGTGACCTGCCTCAAGTATTTCTATTTTTCTGGGTCTATGATCACCAGTATTACAAATTACAACACCCGCACAAATATCGTCTGGCGGTATGATAGATTCTAAAGTCTTAGCCATCGCTCCGGCAGCTTTTCCACCACCAATAATAAACAGTCTACCGGATGAAAGGTTATAACTATCGTTATTTATCGTTAGAATCTTAGAAGTCAAATCATAGTTTAATCTTGACTTCATAATATTTTGAGGAAGCACTGCAGTAATTCCAGCTTCAATTAATTCTAATGCCTGTTTTCGTAATTCAGTAGTTACTAATTCGGTTTTATTTTTCACAAGGTTCATATGAACTGCTTAACTTTAGCTTTTATAAAAATGTTTCCGGGATTGAATGCTAATAACTGCCATAAAATTCTTATGCAGATATAAGTGCACTAGTGACCGACCCCGGCACAATGGATGCGATCCCGGATGGTACTGTAGAGTTCAATATTACGGTAACGATTGCAGAAAGTGCGAAAAAAGACGAAGTAGTATTAACGGTCACGGCCGTCTCCGGGAGGGCTGCCGAGTACGATCTGGTCGTCGAAGAAAAAGCTGAATTAACCGTGAAGATATTTGGAATAGACAAGCCCGAACATCATAAATCCTCGACTTTGTTTACATTTTTGAACATTTTATTTATTATCATTATAATCATCATTATTCTAGTATTGGCAATCATTGTTAATAACCGAAAGAAGCGTGATAGAGAGAAAAAATCTACGAAAGAGGCGGTAACCGTAAAGCCCGATGAGGTTCCCACGGCTGTGATTTCAGTAGGTCAAACACCAGCGGTCGCACAACTACCGGGTTCGGCAGCAGGTAATGTTGGAGAGCAAACACCAGGTTCAACTTCTACAACACCGGTCTTAGCAAGCTCATCATCGACTGCTCAGGCTCCCGCTTCGCAACAAATTCTGCAGGTTGCAAAGCTCCCGCAATTGCCGCCGGCGCAAAGTAAAATAGAAGGATCGGGGGTGGAGGAGACTGTACCGGAACCTACTATAGTACCTCCATCTCCAACATTGCAAAGAACACCCGAAGAATCGGACACAACCCAAACTCAAGAGCCAATCGAAAAAATAGATGAACATTAAAATAAGAATCCAGAACCGCAATAATTTAGTTTCACCAAATTATAATATACATTGAAAATTATCTTTATTTTCCTATTGGGGTAATCTTATGCAGGAAAA
>CBFDAW010000764.1:0-1721 GCA_965602865.1 uncultured Thermoplasmata archaeon | reverse complement strand
CCGAGCTATCGATTACGGTGGATAGCGATTTTATAGTGGTCTCCGGTAGTACCTTGATCTTTCTCGGCTCCCGTGAGCTACCAAATCAAATAGAGGTTCTGGTTAGTGACGGCGAGTTTAGTGCATCGCAGATGATTGCTGTACATTTGAGTGTAGCCAAGGGTCCGCGGGAACTTACAAATTGGGATCTACTCATATATATTTTACCATTTTTAATTATTATTATATTAATAACCGGAATAATTGCGGGTATAGTATATCGTAAGAAATCAAGGTTCACTGCCGAAGAAGTGTTTTTAATCCATACAGGTGGTACCTTGATCAACCATCTATCACGACATACAAAGGCGAATGTAGATGATGTGATCTTTTCGGGCATGTTCACGGCGGTGCAAGAGTTCATTAAGGATACTTTTGCGCAAGACGATCAACAATGCGATGATTTAGACAAGAACAAATGGGCGCTGGATGAGCTTAAGCTTGGTGAGGATAAGATCTTAATCGAGCGCAGTGAGAACGCTTATCTCGCGGTAATCTTCTGGGGTGAGGGGTCAAAACGGTTGCGGAGGGTTGTGAATAGGTTACTGGATCAAATCGAATCTAAATATGAAAAAGTATTACCTACCTGGGATGGTAACATTAGGGCGCTTGCGGGAACGAAAGAGATATTGAGCGTGCTAATTGAACCATTAGCCGAATCAAAAGGCCAGACCGCAAATGATGTTGAGAACAAGGATTTCAAAAAAGTCACAAAACCGGTTTACACCCCACCTCCGATTACCTCTCCTCCCGTACCTCAAACCACGGGAACTCAACGGTCAATTGTAGTACCAAAGGCTTCACCGGTGAAAAGCAGACCGATAGAAGTGGCAATGGCTCTTGAGTTAAAAGAGCTCCTGGAATGCACACGTGAGCACACCGGTGCTGATAAGCCCGGGCTGGCAGCCTGGAAACTGGGTAGAAATAATAATATTGACCGAAAAAACAAAATTTCTCCTAATTCAGATACTAAGGGGATTAACCAAATACCCATGGCCTTCAACATTAACCCACGAAAGCAACAATTGAAGACTGTGGCGATTAAAAAATCCAAGCCGCTGGCAATTACAAAGGGAGAAAAGACCGATCAACAATTAAATGGTACTCTATCATTTGAAGGTGAAATGATCGGACCAACAAAGCCCGTTAAAATAGCGATGCCAGATACGGATAAGAAGCTTGAACTAGACCCAGCACGTTCTTTTTTACAGCAGTTAGCTGAATTATATGACAAATATTGAACTTAAAATAAAAAATTGCATTTTCTATTTATATTCTTGCACGACAATTTTTTTATTTACGACCATTATTACCATTTATGTGAGTGATATTTTCAATTTTAATCAGCATTTTCAACTGTTGCTCCCGGACATACTCTTCGCGCCGGCGTTGTTCTACCTTTTGCAAACATTGAAACCTGCATGTTTTAACCTGGGGACAGATAAATAATTCTATTGGAGTATTTCTCATTCTACATTCTGTTAACGCCTCAGGTGTATTAATTTGGAATCTCCAGAGCGCACGAGGTCTATCATCTACTTTTTTCAACGAAGTGATCATTGACTCACTCCCCCCACCTCAACCTTAATAGCTAATGCAATAGTACTGAAGCGGAATAGGATTATGAGTATCTCCTTATTCGGAACTTATTTATTAGCTAATATATTAAAGTTATGGTTTTT
>CBFDAW010000763.1:0-1727 GCA_965602865.1 uncultured Thermoplasmata archaeon | reverse complement strand
GTTGCGAAAGCCCGTGAAGTTCACCGGTGAGCGCCCTTACTCCGGCTTTCGCACAGGCATGACCGATAGAATTAGATAGCATGACGACACCCTGACCGCCTACGCCGACTATTACTAAATCGAAACCTCTGTCCTTACCCTTACCTTGTTGCCCGTTCATTCTCTCACCTCGCGTTTGGTAGCTCTTGATTCTCTAGAGTTGCTGGGACTATTGTTATCTTCGCTATTTTTTTGGGAACCTATCGGATGGATCACTCCAAATGGACATATCTTCGCACACACGCCACAGCCGTCACAAATTTCGGGTTGTATATGTGATGCCTGATCATCTTCATCGAAAATTATGGCGGGGCAATGGAAATCGCGGATGCAAGTATGCGGTTTTTGACAGGAAGCCTTATCCACTTCGTTAGGTACAATGGTAACACCGGTTCTTCGTTTTATCCGATCTCCATGGAGTGCACAAGATCTTCTTGAGATGACCACCGACGGACCAATATAATCCAATGCTTCTTTGAGGATGTTTATATTATTTTTAACGTCATAAGAATCCATGATTACTAAATGTTTAACACCGATTCCCTTGCATACATCTTCAAGATTTATTCTATTTTTATTCTCTGGCATCCCACGCTCCTCCGGTGTGCCCGGGTGCGTCTGCTGGCCGGTCATTGCGGTTACTTCATTATCTAAGATAATGAGTGTCATATTTAGGTTATGATAAACTGCATTCACCAAACCAGGTAATGCAGCGTGAAAAAAAGTAGAGTCGCCCACCATTGAGAGAACTTGGTCCTCCAGCACCTGAGACATACCTGCACTTAAGCCCATGGTGGAGCCCATGGATAACATGGAAACTGACATATTCAAAGGTGGGAAATAGGCCATGGAATAGCAGCCAATATCATTATTGAATACTACCTCTCTTCCCCTCATGGCTTGTTTTAGGGCCCAAAGGGTAGCCCGGTGTGGACAACCGGCACAAAAACATGGCATTCTGATCGGAAGAATCGATTTTAGTTCATCTGCGCGTTTTAAGATCGCGTCATAATCCACAGGAGATTTTATTCCAAGTACACCGGAAATACCAGTAACTACAATTGGGATATTATATTCCATAGCTTCGCTGAAATGCCCCGAATCTTTCCCAAAAATATCTAGAGCTAATTCTGCATCTTTTGCGATTCTTTTTGCCGCGTGTTCTAAGTATGGAGAGAGTTCTTCCACTACTACGAGTGTTTTAAGTTTTTTCATAAATTCTGCGATCTTCTTCTCAGGTAATGGGTAAGTTGTAACGAGTTTGAGAATGTGTGGATTTATACCGAGTTTTTTACTTGCGTCCACCGCATAGCAATACCCTATGCCAGAGGTTAAGATGCCTACATCACTTCCACCCTTTATTTCGATATTATGCTTAGAATTCTCAAATTCTTTTTGGATTTCTTTGATTTTCTTCAATAGATGTTTCTTATTCTGCCTAGCTACTTCCCCGACCGTAAAATAATCTTCACCTACATCCGACCATTTTACCTTTTCAAATGGTTTACGCTTTATGGGGCCTAATCCGATCATACCGCTTTGGTGATTCACTCGTGTAGTCGTACGGATCAAAACAATTGTTCGAAATCTCTCAGAAATTTCGAATGCCTCTTTAACTAACTCTCTTGCCTCTGCCGGGTTAGTTGGCTCAAGCATCGGAATATACGCATTGGTTCCAAAGAACCTAC
>CBFDAW010000762.1:0-1742 GCA_965602865.1 uncultured Thermoplasmata archaeon | reverse complement strand
CCATATGTAAGATCTGAATCACGAATCAATGAAAACTCTCCGGATTTTATATCATTTGAATATTTTGCCTTAATTACGCCGTTTTCAGACCAAATGATATTCGAAATATAACTGCTATCCGTTAATCCGGAATGGTTTATCTTAGTGCTTAATATTCTTCTATTCGAGTTAAGATTTTGATCAGCTGATACCCAAGTTCCGGAAGTATAAAACCCACCAACCTTCCAATTATCAAACCATGTATATCCTTCCGCATCCGCCCAGGCAGTGTACCCTGGTACACAATGAATATATTTTATTGCCGTCCCAATATCATCATCTCTCGCCGAGCCGCAGTTTATTATTTTAACATTATCATATGACCCGCCGGTTATCCAGGCATCATAAGTTAGATTATTAAAATGATGAATTATCCGTATTTTATACCAGATATGTTCATTCCAATCATAACCCGTGTCTTGCCATGATGAGCCATCGTGGTATTCAATATCTTTCCAACAACCGCCCCTAAATCTTATATTAACAAATCTTTTATTATTATTACAAACACTTAGAATGTTAAAATTTGGCGGATAAATAAAGGTTTTTTGGTTTCTAAAATATACGCTATATTCTTCATCTGTAAATTCTTTTACTTCCCGCTCTAATTGTATCCCGTGATTAGCACTATCTATATATACATAACCACGACCACTTGTATCTCCACTGTAGCTATGATCACTCTTAATTAAAGCAGTATAAAGTTCACCCCAGGTCTGATTAATTGTCCAATTATTATATCCACTCCAATTTATACCGTCCTCGGATTCCATGTTATCGCTAAAAATATTACCACGTTTGATTTCCAAAGTATCCTTTGAGATCTCGTAATAATCGGTTGTGGTCTCGGTATTATTTTTTGCTCCGGCATCAAAATCGGAGGTGGTGGTAATTTTAATGATCTCTTGGTCGAGGGATACGTAACTTAGATCTACATTGATATTATTTTGTTCCTCGATTTTATTTTCTTCTAAAAAAATATCCTGATAGCTATTCAATGGTGTCCATAATACGGTCCAGTCATGTAAAATAGGTAATGCGGTACCATTTGTGAAAAAATAAGCCGCTAATCTGAGACTATCATATTGTTCAGGATTCAATTGTGATAGATCGATTATTGAGCCTGATAAATTCGTGAAACCGTCAATAGAATCGTTCGTATCACCATCCAAAATTGAGACATTAATATAATTATTTGATCCGTTTTCGGTTTTTGAAATATATAATGTGTCCCATACACAATCATTTGGCAGCTCGATCTTTTCGGTAATCAAATTTGCTGCTGTTTTATTAAGTGTTAAGAATTCAATTTGTTTTAAACCGGGCGTTGATGTGTGATTTCCAGTTAAGTTAATACCGAAAGTGAAATTTGTAAATACATTCTCGAATGATCCGCTGGTTAAGTCATTTTCAGTGATAATTATGGACTCGCCTGATGTTATGCTATCATTATAAGTTGCATTATGATCATTCCCGTTTGACCAGCTGAGGTTGAACAATGTGTTATCATTTGATACATTTGAAAATAATAATTTAGTGCTTACAATTGTAAAATTATCTTGCATTTCTTGTGGGGTCGAGCGCCAATACCCAGAATCATTATAATTACCGATTTTTAGCATATCGTAGTATGACCGCTGATATGTTCCACCCCAGGCTTGACGACCGTTTAAAGTAACTAAATTTGCACTATTTGCATTATT
>CBFDAW010000761.1:0-1747 GCA_965602865.1 uncultured Thermoplasmata archaeon | reverse complement strand
ATAAAGCCTCACCATCTGGATTTGCCGCTTTCTCCGACATTTTTTTACACCAATATTAATTATTACATAAAATAATCAAAGTCCTGCTCCTTACGCATCCTGGTATGAATGCGAAATATTCTTGCGGGTAACACTTGCGGGTCGAGCTCTACCGAGTTATATTCACCAACCCAGATAAATTTATCCTCGCCTAATAGGTCATGGACAAGATACGGTTGTTCGGGTGTGATCCCAAGCTTATCTAACCCAATCCTTATGGTGCCTGATTGAGTATGGAACGGGTCAAGATTTACTACAACTAGGATTAAGTTCGATCTGTCATCACTTGCCTTTTGGTAACAAAGCATTTGCTCGTTATCGATATCATAGAACTCTAAATTCCAGGTGGTCTGAAGTGCTGGGTTTTCTCGGCGGATTTGATTTACCTTCGAAATAATTTCTCTGAGGTTATCTTGTTGGTTCCAATTCCAGGACTTAATCTCATATTTTTCCGAGTTGAGATATTCCTCCTTACCTGGCAAGGCTTCGTTGAAATACAGCTCGAAGGCGGGTCCGTAAATTCCGTAGTTGGAAGATAATGTAGCGGCCAAGACAAACCGGATAATAAACGCCTGCCTGCCGCCGAATTGAAGATACTCCGGAAAAATATCTGGTGTGTTCGGCCAGAAATTAGGGCGATAATATTCACGCTGCTCTGTATTGACGAGCTCATTCATGAATTCCACAAACTCCCATTTCGTATGCCGCCAAGTAAAAGAGGTATAGGAGTGTGTAAACCCGACCTTTGCCAGTTGGCTCATTACCTTTGGCCGTGTGAATGCCTCGGAGAGAAAAATTACATCAGGGTGTTCTGACTTTATTTTTTCAATCAACCATTTCCAGAAAGCAAATGGTTTAGTGTGCGGGTTGTCTATCCTAAATATCCGGATTCCCTTTTCTATCCAAAACACCACGATACTCATAAGTTCTTCCCATAGATTCCGCCAATTTTCCGTCTCGAAATTGAACGGAATAACATCCTCATATTTCTTTGGTGGATTCTCAGCATATTGTATTGACCCGTCGGGAAGTGTTTTAAACCATTCTGGGTGCTCCTTTACATATGGATGGTCCGGTGAGCACTGGAAAGCTAGATCAAGAGCGATTTCCAAACCATATCCACCAGCGGCATCTAAAAATCTTAAGAAATCATCCATGGTGCCCAATTTAGAGTTGATAGCTTTATGTCCACCTTCTTCAGACCCAATCGACCATGGACTGCCCGGGTCATCGGGGTTTGCTACAGGTTTGTTATTCTTGCCTTTCCTATATGTCTTCCCTATCGGGTGTATTGGTGGTAAGTACAGCACATCAAAACCCATATTCGCGATCACTGGCAGAAGTTTTTCACAGCCCCTAAATGTACCGTGTTTTTTTGGGTCAGAACTGCATGATCTAGGGAAAAGTTCATACCATGTGGAAAAGAGTGCTTTCTTCCGATCCACCCACACAGGCAGCTCTTTATTATAAGTAGTAGATTTTTTATATAGATATTTTGCCATTAACTCGGATAATCGTAGGTCCTCAACAATCAATAACGCATTTTGCGGATCAGGTTGATCTTTTAATGATTTTGAGTAATTAAGCAATTTTTTAGCATCATTTCCTCGTGCTCTTCTTGCAGCATCGCTGATGATATCTGCGCCAATTAAAAGGTCCATTTTAATATCCTGAGCCGCTTTATATTTATCTATTACCTTCTTTTTCC
>CBFDAW010000760.1:0-1753 GCA_965602865.1 uncultured Thermoplasmata archaeon | reverse complement strand
AAATCTCACGCCGTAGCCGATTTCTTACGAGAAATCGGACGCATAATTAAGCAGCCAAATAAGCTTTGCGAGGGTGTATTCAGCCCAGTAACAAATAATCGAATACGCACCGAGCAGCGAGCCGGACGCTGGCGAGCGGCGTGTACCCTAAACGACGACGACCGGCTGCCGGACGGGAACATCAGTGTGGGTGGTTATTGGGTTGGAGAGGATCGGAATAATGATGGTTGGACAAATTCCACATCAGAACCTGACCCGCTGAATCCGGATAGTGATGGTGACGGTGTGCCGGATGGGAACGAGTATTATTATGAGAACGAGACGGGTGTGGTGACGAGGTATGGTCACTCGGATTATGATAACATAATGGACATTCTTGATTTCGATTCTGACGAGGATGGGTTGAGTGATGGTGAAGAGAATTGGGATTTGGATGATGAACTGGACGAAGGAAATCTATCCTATTGGGAAGGTGGAAATGTAACCGGGTATATAGAGGCTGACCCAACTAATCCTGATTGTGATGGTGATTGGTTATTGGATGGTGCCGAGCCTATTTGGAGAATTGACCTGGACATGGACGGGGAGATCAATGTTTGGGACAAGGATTCGAATATGATCGATGCTCCTGAGGAGTCTGAGTATGATTACAACGATGTCTTTGTGGTATTCAGAACAGATGCATTGGACAATAAAACATTGGCTGATAATGGTAGTTATATCGATGAGGGAGAAGATGGTAAATTGGATTATGTCAAGGATACGGAGATTGCGGTTTTATATAATTATATTTATCATAAATTATACAGTGACGGTTATTGGTATGATGTAAATAATGACAATCCAGACTCTCATGGTACCGGTGATTGGCAGATTACGAATATTTATCGATATAAATATAGTAATAATCAATCAGACCCAAATGAAGATGATTTATACAATATTTCGTTAAATTACACGGAATTCCCGGAGGATTATGATATACCAATATTAGAAAATGAAAATGGGGACCCAGTTATAACCAAGTATTTAGATGTTAAAACACCGGATGGATATAATGTATATCTAGAAGATACCGGTGGTACTCCTGATTCAAGTGATAATATTATCATTGAGATAATAGAAGATAATGAGTATGTACGATATGAACCGGATTCAATGGGTACTATTAATACTTCAATATATTCGATTCCTAAAAGTACTCCTTCAGAGCCTAATTATGTAGCAAAACACCAAGAATTTTATGACCCGCGATTGGCATTAAATCTAGATTGCGATTTTGATGGGTTAAGTAATACTGAGGAGATATTATTCGGTACAAACCCATATGATGCGGATACGGATAATGACGGAATACTCGACGGTGCAGAGATCAATTGGAATGTGGATGTTGATAAAGATGGCGATTGGAATATTGCTCAATTCAATGACTCGCACGGTCCGCATAATATATCTTACAATACAGGTATAAATGCTTTAGACCCAGACTCCGATGGAGATGGTATAAAAGATAGTGTTGAATATGGACTCACCCAAGTAATGCATTCATCTCATTCGATAGCTAATATATCTACCACAGAAGTAAATTGGACTAATAACTCAATATATAACCCACCGAATTATAACTTTTCATTAAGTTTCCAAATTGATGGTGATGATGGGAAAATGATCACCAATATGAGTTGTTGTGATACCGACCATGATGGCTTGGAAGATGGTGAAGAAGATACGGATTATGATGGTGACTGGGATT
>CBFDAW010000759.1:0-1759 GCA_965602865.1 uncultured Thermoplasmata archaeon | reverse complement strand
ACTGTCTCACCAGCATCATTTACTACTTCTCCGCCCAACCAAATGGAAACAAAATAGATATGAGTACGATTTGTGTTTTTAGGCCATTCAAATCCCCATTGTCCAGGTTCGTTTCCCTCATTTCCATTCACACCAAAATTGTGTACGGTTACCCGCACATTATTACCATCAAGATTGGAGCGGCGTCTGAAAATTGGATCACCGCGATTATCTGAAGGGACATGCTTAGTTGTCTGAGCTTCTGCCAGGGTAAAAGAAAATAAAACAGCAGTTATTAAAACAAATTTGAATGCTCTTTTAACTGAAAAAAGATTTTCTTTTGAATTCATAATATCCTACCTAATTTAATTAATGAAAACTTATTCGGGTACCAATTTGAATTCGCCTGGGCTCTGAATAAAACCCGGGATCATCAAACCAGGTCTCGTCTGCTTGTTCTGCCTGGGCCAATAGTGTTAATGTATAATCTGGTCTTCCTGTATCACCCCATACTCTGATAGGATTTTTTTCATCAAATAGGTTGAAAACTTTCAAAAATACCTGAAAGTCGAAATTTTTATACTTTAAGTTTTTATAAATATTTAAATCAACAGTGAGAAGATTTGGTTTATTTCTACTATTGTTTGGCAATCCTGCTAAAATACTTTGACCAGTCCTGGTTGCTGTTACGGAGACTGGCGTGTATGGTTGACCGGTTGAAAAACGTGAAATTAAACTACCGCCCCAGGTATTTCCACCAACGAATAGATTGGCATTCAAAGAATGTCGTTGATCCCAATTCAGAGGTGTTAATATTTTAGTCGGCTCCGCACCGCCCTGTTGTGAATAGAACTCCTGGTCTGGATTAGAATTTGTTCCTTCAACGATCATGAAAGTATAGTCAACAGTAAATGCATAATTATTAGTGAATTTCTTATCTATAGCAAGTGTAATTCCTCTAACATTGGCAAAATCACGATTGTTATATGTTACATAAGATACACCGCTTAAAATCGTGGTTTTTATCGGGCTGGTTGAAATCCAATTTCTTATATCACGATAAAAACCGGTAACATCTATTGCAAGGTCATCGGCGAGTTGTTGTTTTAAGCCCAGCTCATACATGGTATTTCGTTCCGGTTTCAAATCCGGGTTACCATAAGGCCCATAAGTTCCGGATGATTTTGATAGCTTGATTTGATCGCCAATGTATAATCGATAATATTCCGGAAGCTGCTGGAAAATACCATACGAAAAATGAATGACACCCCGTTCGGTTATTGGATAAGCAACTCCAAGACGAGGGCTTAACTGGGTTTTTACAGTTGTCTTTCTATACCAGAAATTCTCTCTTTCTGCACCTGTAAATTCATTAGCTTCGGTTCGCTCACTAAGATCAATGACACCGTTATCATTTATATCTTCATAAATATGATGCAATTTAAAGGGATTGTATATGTTAGGATCTTCAGGATCATTTGGGATTTTGCCATTGGCATCGAAATAATCATAACGCAAGCCAAGATTAATGATCAAACTTTCATATTCGATCTTATCCTGGATGTACGCTGCAAATTTAAATGGCCTCCGGGTAAACTCGTCATGCGTGAAAGTTGAACTGTCAGCGATAAATGGTACGAACGGCTCAATCTGGATGCCATCTTCATCTACTTCTGGTATTAATGTAATATCATTATAATATATCTTATCAAATTGAAATTCAAGCCCGGTTTTCACCTGGTGTCGTTTGGTAAGCTGGCTGGTTAAATCCCATTTGGTA
>CBFDAW010000758.1:0-1765 GCA_965602865.1 uncultured Thermoplasmata archaeon | reverse complement strand
ATTGGTTAACCATAGATAAGATCACCGGCTGGTTGAACGGTGTGCCCGCAAAAGGTGATGCCGGTGTTTATCGGGTTAATGTTTCGGTGACCGATGCTGGATCCGGCCGTGATCATCATAATTTCACGCTCCGGGTTTTCAAACTGTCAACCAAAGAAAATCACCCACCCGAGCTATCCAATGCCTCGATGACGCCTTTGAAAGGGGACATTAAGACTGAATTCACATTTTCCGTGCACTATTATGACAAGGACGGTGAGGCACCGGTATATATCCAGGTAGTTATTGATAGCAGAGCCTATAATATGAATCTAAAACCGGACGAGAACGCATCTAACGGAACTTATGAATATTGCACCATCTTGCCCGATGGAACACATTCTTATTATTTCATGGCTTTTGATGGTTTGGAAATAGTCAAAACAGATAATTCTACCTCACCGGAAATTAGAAAAGCAGAGAAGAACTCAAAAGAAGAAACATCCTGGTACTGGATAATTGGGGTTGCTATTGTTGTGATAATTATCGTATTACTAATGTTCATGTTCGTACATAAAAAATACAAAGCTGCTAAGATACCAACCGTGCGAGCCGAACTATTACATGCACCGCCGGAGCACATAGCTTTCCCGGGTGAGACTCGCGGCGTGGAGGGAGCAAAACCGTTACCAACACTGCCCATGGTATCCGAACAATTACCTACACCAAAAGAACAAGCCCGGCCCAGTATTGCCGCCGGTACCGAAAAAGCACCGGTGCCGGTTTTGGCGCCGACACACGTGACGCCGGAATACCAATTACCAAAAGCCACGCTCACGAAAGAGCAGCAGCTGGGACTTTTGCAAGAGCGGTTTTTGAGGGGTGAAGTTAGCGAAGAAACATATAAGGAATTAAAGGCTAAGCTCGAGGGCAGCAATGGTGTGGATATTATAGAGGAGGAGTTAAAACCTGAAGATCAGCAAACACTGTCTTCTCGATAACAACCATCTACTGAAGCTCAGCAATGATTAAGCCATGTGACTTTCGACTACTCAGCAACGATTAAGCCATGTTTCTTTCTTCGAGCCGACTTGGAAGAGAGACCCTATAAGTTAATTAAATATTACTTAATTCTGGTTCTTGGTAGTCTTCCATGCGCCTTGCTATTAAATTTGCCTATGACGGCACCAAGTTTTTCGGTTCCTCTCGCCAGCCCCGGTTACGAACCGTAGAGGGCGAGATTATAGATTGTTTAAAAAAATACCAAGTGATCGATGACCTGAAAGAATCAAGATTCCAAGTGGCGAGCCGGACGGATGCAAAGGTTAGTGCAATTGCCAATGTTATGGCGTTCAATACGGTTTTTAAAGAGAAAAATGTGTTAAATATATTGAATTCAAAAACGGATGATTGCTGGTTCTACGGGATTACCAACGTAAAGGATGAGTTTAATCCTCGGAAGGCTAAGATGAGATGGTATAGATATCACTTACCGCCTCGAGGTCGTGAGCTGGTGGATAATGCAAAACGTAGTTTAGATATCAACCGTTTAAAATCGGCATTTAAACTCTTTTTTGGTACTCATGATTTCAAGAATTTTGCAAAACCGAACCTGGAGAACACATTACGAACTATAGACAGCATCACGGCGTCGGAAAAGAATGAATGGATAATAATCGACATCAAAGCCAGATCATTTTTATGGCATCAGGTGAGACGGCTGGTTAATTCCTGGAGCTTGTATTCGTGTTGTGAGATCGAATTAGAAGCCTTAAAAACCGCATTG
>CBFDAW010000757.1:0-1772 GCA_965602865.1 uncultured Thermoplasmata archaeon | reverse complement strand
ATCAAGTTCATGGAAGGGTCGAACTACATCGGCGAGACTAACATTTCATACCTTCCATCTTTAAGAACTGATGAAAAGAATTCAGTTTGGGTCACCCAATCTTGGAAAATAGGAAAAGCACGAACATACACGATAATAGTCCAATTGGATCCGTATGATGCATTCCCGGAATCCATTGCCGGTAATAATGAACTTACCGGTAAAGTAGACGTAAGAAGTGTTGGTGAAGCAAAGGAGGAGGGTTCGGAGATCGGAGCCGCTGATATTATGGCAATCTTGGGTATCATTATTGTTTTCATAATCATAATGTTCATCGGAATTTGGATGAATGTTGTCCTGGCGAAGCGTGCTGGGAAGAAAGGATACACTAAAGATGGCGAATATAAACCATATGAAGAAGTAAAAGAAGCTGAATTTGATAAAGACGAGGAAGAAGAAGAACCCGAGGGTGGCATTTTGGGCATTCATGATAAGCACCCATATGGCGGTAAAAAGAGTGATAAGTTCATGACCGATGTAATGTCGTTAATCACCATGAAACCCATAAAAAAGACCAAACCGATCAAAAAGAGCAAACCGCTCACATCATTAGCTGGTGAAGGTAAACCGCTGGGCCTTGATAAACCGCATGTCGCCGGCCTTCTTCCGCCTAAATCCGAGGACAAAAGTTCCACACAGACGGATACAACCTCGCCAGACGATCATAAGGAATATTAAAGCTTAAGCATATGATTAAAGGAAAAAATAAAAAAATTGGGGAATGAACATGAAAATGATAACAAAACCCGGTACGGTAATAATATTAACAATTATTATCGTAATAGGATTTCTTAATATTTATCCAACAAGAACCGAAAGTAAATTAATAGAAAATTTTGATAATGGCGGCGGCCAGCTTGAGCGTGTGGTGGAGTTGAGGGGTGAAGAGGGTTTTTGCTCGGATTCCACGACATATTTTACGGTACCACTTCATAAAGGTAAGATCCAGGAGGCATCGCTTCAGATTACTACTTCTAAAAATATAGATGGTGATTCCTTTTTGAACCCCAGATTGGATGTGGGAGTGGATAATGATTATGAATGGAAGTTCACTGGCAAAGGTTATGGTGCAATCAATCATCAAACCGAATTTAGCACGGGTATGGGCCGTAAGGTGGTGGCCATCGGAAATAAATTTTCCACCAATACCACCTCCATAATACTGCCAAAAGGTGCTCAAGTTGAAGATGCATCAATGACTATAGAAGGCGGTGACCTGGAGTTTGGCGAGGTATACATGGCCGCAACCACTGAAGAAACAGATGTTTATTATATTAATAGCACCGGCGGTCGTAACTTTGCCTCTGCCCAAAAGATAGATACAATTAAATCAGGTGGATCAACCTGGTGGAAATGTTCAAATGGTGCTGGAATTGGCGATTTTGATAATGATGGAGATAATGATATTGTAGTTAATTATGGTGATTGGGAGACATCATCTGTCATAGGAGAAATTTATTTATATGAAAAAACCGGGATTGATACTTTTGCGAGTAAAAAAAAGGTAGGCACTACTGGGTACTATAGAAATACTGATTTTGCGGTGGGAGATTTCAACAATGATAAAAATTTAGATTTTATTGTTTCTGAAGAAAACCAAAACATCTATTATTTCGAAGGCGATGGGGGACTTGGTTTCAACCAAACTCAAATAGCTAGCTCATTTTCGGGAGGCACTTGTTATGGAAAAGACACTGCTGACTTTAATTTAGATGGTAACTTGGATGTTATAA
>CBFDAW010000756.1:0-1772 GCA_965602865.1 uncultured Thermoplasmata archaeon | reverse complement strand
TACATTGATTTTCATACCCATAATGCGGCGTTTCAGACTATTTCCCGCCTGGAGCCCATCGGCCGTTAAGAAATATACTTTTTGTTTACGTTTTCCATGGATGATCCGGCAAGTGGATTCAGTTAAATGTTCTTTAGTGCGCAGGTCCTTCAGGGCGATGGAGACGTGCGGCCGCAATGCCGCGATCCCAGTAGCGATACCCTGCTGTGTAACCTCGTTTGGCACTTCATCCCGGTCGGAATATGGTGCAAATCGTAAAAGATGCAGTATTATTCTTTCTTTAACGGTAAACCCTTTGGTCAAGATCAAGAATTGGTCACCCGCCATTGGCTGAATTATTATTTGAATGGATTATGATTCAATTTGGTATGCAATCGAAAAATATAACTTTATTTAAAGTTTATGTAGTTTCCGAAGGAAAGCAAATATAAGTTTGAGGTGGGACCACTACGATATTAATGTGATAATAATCGTTGGTAGAGGGTAGGACCACTACGATATTGGAATGATACTAATCGTTGGTTAGACCGTTACGATTTATTTGTGTAGGTAATCACTGGCTGGAGGGTAGGACCACTACGATTTTAAAGAGAGAATTCCACCAGTCTATTGATTGGTGGTGCGGGCACGCTTTTTGACATCTGCACAAATTCTATAAAAGTGCCTTTTATTGTTTGCGATTTTCACTCACCGTCCCTGGCCGGAATAGCTTTTTAGAATTGCCGAGTCCAGCCGCAATATTGACATTTATTCGGATCATTAATTATAGTACCACAGCGCTCGCACGTGAAGGTTCGTTGTGTTTGCTGAGGTGCAAAATACGGTTGTTGCACCTGTTGTTCAATAGCTGTTTTTGGAGTAATTGATTTTTGTTCGGGAGAGATTGGAATTTTTGATTCGGCGGGTTGTTTAGGAGCGTCCATTGTTGGTTGAGGAGAGCGTTGTTTCTTTTTTCCTCTAATTACCAAAAAAATAATTATTAAACTTACAACTATAATTATAACCAATCCCGCAATACCATAGATCATCATATCCATTTGAGTTTGTGTGTGTTTCTCAACCCCGGAGATAACGATATCAATATCGTTTTCTGATGTTGGCTCAACTTCTGTTTCTCCATTTTTACCGTAATAAATAACATTATTCGGCGAAGACCTATCAAATGCTTTGATATAATATTCTAATCCGTTGGCTGTCACATCGTCCTTTGGTATTATTACTGAATAGATACTCTCATTTTTATTCATTGAAATAGTATTATAAGAAGACTCATTGGGTTTTTTAAAATGTAAACTAACGCCGTTAATTCCACTGTGTTCATCGGTAGCCTCCGCGGTAATCATTATTTCTTCTCGATCAACGCCATTATTTACTGGTGTATGCGTTATTTTTGGAGATATTGTATCCAATTTTAAAACCACTATACCATGATTTTCGAAATTTTTGTTGCCCAAGTTATCTTCAAGCCAAAGATATAAGTGATATTCGCCTTCTATGGTGCGGTTTATGACCATGGGTTTATCGTGTACCCAAGTACCATCCGATTGCGAGTTTGGGGGCTTGAGACCAATATAATAATAAGCTCCATTTTTAATACCGGATAATTCCATGGGGTTTAACCAGTTGATACTGAATGAATTTATTGATGTCCAAGTATTCGGAGTGACTGTGATATTATCTGGCGATAATGGAGCTGAACTATCAAGATAGAATTTTGCAGAACTATGGTTATTGTAGTTCACATTATCCAAGTTATCTCTTAACCAGATATA
>CBFDAW010000755.1:0-1772 GCA_965602865.1 uncultured Thermoplasmata archaeon | reverse complement strand
TTCATCGAAAAGCACATATTCATCCGATAAACATCTGAACCAATTGAGTACACGCTCCTTATTGTTAGAATGAGTAATAACGAGAAATCTACTGAAACCGTTATTTTTCTGTGGTAATAGACGATATACCATTACATCATCGAGCAGCTTACCTTTTTTATTAAAAAGCAATGTCCGTCTTGCCTCACCGGGTCGTAATGTGATCATATTATTACTGGATACTTCATGGAGAAACGCACCAATACGGTCCGGATCACCGGTAAGCTCTATAATACCCATATTCTCAAAATCGATTTGCCCAATCTTTTTCTCGGTAAGCTTTTGGGTTCCTATTTTCGATGAGAACTCATGGTAATGCGGATAGGCACTCTTGAACGCTGGTAGGCGCTTATGCATATTCCTGATAATTTCTTGAACCTCTAATTGCACCTCTTCTAAGATCTCGATATCGATCTTTCCGCGCCCGATCTCATCACATAACCCATTCTCATCTACGGTATCGATATAATGGAATGGTTTGATATTAATTAGGATCTTATGTACTAATTCCGCTATTCTCTTAATATCTGGCTTAGTAATACCCCGCTGAGTTACCCAGGTCATTCCAAACCGAATTGCCGTGGGGTGCGCAGCATTAGTATCACCGGGAATAGTGTTTTTATTACATGTAATACCACATAGGTCAAGAATTCGCGTGGCGATCTCGCCGGTAACAGGATAACCTGTTTCACTCTTTAAGCATTTTAAATCGATTAGAAAGAGATGCGAGTCCGTGCCACCATATGCCAGTTTAAGTCCAAGCTCTTGCAAACATTCTGCAAAAAATTTTGCGTTCTTCACCGTTTTTTTCTGCATTTCCTTGAATTCGTTGGTCTGGGCTAGTTTAAAACATACCGCCTTTGCAGCTATATTATTGATATGCGGTCCACCTTGTTCACCGGGGAATACTGCGGCATTAATTAACTGCGCCTTTTCCTCATCGGTAGTAAGTATTACAGCCCCACGAGGACCGCATAATGTTTTGTGTGTTGTAAATACAACAACATCTGCATAACCTATCGGGTTATTGAACTGCCCCGCCGCTACTAGTCCGGCGGTGTGTGCGATATCCGCCATAAGTATTGCCCCTCCCGCCGCATCCGCCACCTCTTTGAACTTTTTCCAATCGATATTCCATGGGAACGCACTGTACCCCGCAATGATCATCTTTGGCTTGGTTTTTTCGGCAAGTTTTTTCAATTGTTCATAATCCAATTTTCCCGTTAACATGTTGACTGTGTATGGCACTATATTATAATGTTTCCCTGAACGATTTGACTCGCTGCCATGGGTCAGATGGCCGCCGTGTGTCAGATCCATACCCATTACAGTGTCTCCTGGCTCTACGAACGCTTCATAGATTGCATTGTTAGCCGGTGCACCGGATAATGGTTGTACATTAGCAAATATATGTTCCGCTGGCACATCTGGTGTGGCAAACAGCTCAGCTACTCGATTTTGCGCAAGTGCTTCGACAAAGTCAGCATATTCCGCGCCTTTGTAATATCTTTTATCCCAATACCGCCGATGATAAGCCAACTGGTAATCATAATCCAATAATAGTTGTCGTTCTGTTTTGTTCATCCGCTGTGAAGGATAACCCTCTGCATAGATGTTCGTGAATATTGAAGCCAGTACTTCGCGCACAGGTTTGGGTGACATGCTCTCTGACGCTATGAATATTAATTTCCGCGCCTGCCGCTCTTCCTCTTTTCTAATTATATACTCAGTAT
>CBFDAW010000754.1:0-1779 GCA_965602865.1 uncultured Thermoplasmata archaeon | reverse complement strand
AATTTCCAATGATTGGGGTAAAACATGGACTTCTTGGGTCCCTGTCTCAGGATTAGGTAATGAGAAGGTCGTCAAAATTACCGTTAATGTAATGTTCTCCAATGGCACGGGCAACCGAATACGATGGCGAGCTTCCGATCTCGCGGGGAACGGTCCTACAGAATCTATGATCTATACAATTAAAATTAATACCTGGCTGCAAACACTGATTCCTCGTGTAAAGCTCTGGAGCCCGCTGAACGGTTCTATCATCACAACAACATAGTAGAACTATCTTGGATGCTTGAAAATCAGAATTTATTGAATGTGACTTATGATGTTTATATTGATACTGTTAATCCGCCAGAAATAATTAACCAATCAATTATGATTAACACGAGCCTTATAGTTAATGATCTTATCGATGGAGAAACTTATTATTGGACGGTCATTCCAAGAATTGGTACATACCAAGGTATGTGTGGTTCTGGTATCTGGTCGTTCACAGTTGATATTCCTCTTCCTCAAGTTAAATTAACATCTCCCGAGAACGGTTCAATAATATCTTCGATCAAACCAACGTTATCTTGGTCAGTTGAGTACGAGGGCACCGAGGCATTATCATATGATGTATATCTTGATACCAATGAGAACCCAGAAATAATGAAAGATAAACACCGAGCTATGCACTATTTACCCGATACAATTCTTGAGGATAATAAAACATATTACTGGAAGGTGGTGCCGTGGGCGGGAAATGTTAAGGGTCCTGAATCCGAGATCTGGTCGTTTACGGTCAATAGAGATTATAGGCCGCGGATCAAGCTCAAACTAACCGTAAATCCGCCGTATCTCGAGCAGGCACCTGGCGATGTGGTATCCGTTCAAGCAACTGTTTTTAATCTTGGCGAGTTGACGGATACTATCTCGTTGAGCGTGGACGTTCCCCCAGAGGCAGATATAAATGCAATAGTGAACGAACCTAACACAATGGATGCGAGCCCGGATGGTAGTGCGGAGTTCAATATTACAGTAACGATTGCAGAAGCTGCGAAAAAAGGCGAAGTGGTATTAACCGTGGTGGCAGTCTCCGGGAAGGCTGAAGAGTATGACCTGGTCGTTGAGGAAAAAGCAGAATTAACCGTGAAGATATTTGGAATAGAAAAGCCAGAAACCGATAAATCCTCGACTTTGTTTACATTTTTGAACATTTTATTTATTATCATTATAATCATCATTATTCTGGTATTGATACTTATTGTCAATAACCGCAGAAAGCGTAAAGAGAAAAAATCCGCGAAAGAAGCGGTAACCGTAAAGCCCGGTGAGCATCCTACTGCTGTGATTGCTGTGGGGGCGCCTACTACTCCAAAGCTGCCGGGTTCGGCAGCGGGTAATGTTGCTCAGAAACTACCAACCACGACTTCTACTACACCGGTCTTGGCAAGCTCGCCATCGGCTGCTCAGGCACCGGCTTCGCAGCAAATTCCACAGGTTGCAAAGCTGCCGCAATTGCCGCCGGCACAGAGTAGAATAGATGGGATCGGATGGGGAGGAGACTGTACCAGTACCTACGATTGCAACTACCCCCGTCTATACCTACTACAACCACAACTCCAACGATCACTCAAAACCTCTTTTAAAACCGAATCTTTAAGTTCTACTAATCCTTTCCCATCCCTACATAGTGCATCTCATCCAGTTAAGCTATTAGATGGCGATGTACTTATGTCCTTTTATATTATTTCCAAGTACTGATAATTAATTTACTTGACTCTCGACTTTTGACCATTTATTATA
>CBFDAW010000753.1:0-1784 GCA_965602865.1 uncultured Thermoplasmata archaeon | reverse complement strand
AGGTCAGAAAATAGGTTCCGCTGTATCTCCGACAAGCCCGCATTCTCCAGCTCAGAGTTTAATGAATCCATATCATCCTTATCAATGAGTATCATTAATTTAGATTGCTCCTCAGCCGGAATCTTCCAATGAGTTAGGATATCTTTTAAAATCTCGAGATACCCGATTCGCAGTTGAAAATCCTTCAGATTATTATTAGCAATGCACGAGTGAGCAAATGCGATGAGTTCAGCAATCCCCTCGGGTTTGTCGGTACCGATTAATTCGGCCCCGAACTGCATAAATTCCCTGAGCCGACCTTTTTGCGGGCGTTCATATCTGTAACAATTACCAAAATAGAATAGTTTAAGTGGTTTAGGTTGTTTGGACAGGTCGTTAGCGTAGAACCTGATCACCGGTGCGGTTAGTTCTGGTCTTAATACAAGTTCGCGGTCACTTTTATCACGGAAAATGTAGAGCTGGTCTATAATTTCTACGCCTGATTTGGATGTGAACAGCTCGGCATGTTCAAAGGTGGGCGTGGCAACCTCCTGGTAGCCAAAGCTGGCAGCGGTGGAATGTAGAGCACGTTCGACGATGCGCCTGATCATCATGTCCCTGGGCGTGAAATCGCGGGTGCCGCGTGGTCTTTGGAGCATGATTACACCTTCGAAATCTGAAAATCACCTGATTTTGTACTTGTATGTCCATTAACATCTTTAGCTTCAATAATGAATTTGAAATTACCTGTTTGAAACCCCGAAGTTGAGTTTTCTGGAACCATTATAGTTTCAAAATTATTACCGTCAACATGTTTAAGCCGAATAGTAATTTTTGTTGCATTATTAATAATTGAAGGACGTATGGTAATTTTTACCGAATCTTTATCTATTTCACTATTATCAGTGATTTTAGCTCGGACCTTAATTTTAGTTGGGGAAAACATTGGTATTTCCGTATCTTTTGTAATATTTATTTCTTTCCAGGTTGTGGTATCATCATTAGATCCAAGATAATAAAAATCATTTATTTCAATCTCCGGGTCGGCAAAATCACTAAATGGTGGGTTTACCACCAGAATAAAGAACGCCAACCAGCTAAAAATATAGATTGCCCCGCCTCCGAACCAGTTTTTCCAGTCAAAATCCGTAATATCAAGCTTAATTAAATTGACAATAAATGGCAATCCCGCTACTGCCAGCAAGCCTAACACTATCGGTCCGCGCCAATCAGGGTGTGTTACAGTGTATAGCAAATATGTAATAATAACCATTATAAATGCATATAGGAAAGCTACAAATGCTAATTTGCTCTTACGCAACTCTAAGGCTATATATTCGTGCTCGTCAAACTCTGGTAGTTTGAAATCCGATTCCTCTTTTTTCTCAGTTTTCTGTCGTCGTTTTTTAGCCAAATTATCATCACACGACCCTAATTATAACTATTGTACATATTTTTTTCGTAAAATAAAAAATTCTGAGCTAAAGTTAGCGATAAATTACGCATTTTTTTAATAGCCTCTATTTCTTTTTTCCCTTTAATTTGGTTGTTCTCTTACCCACTTTACCACCGGCACCGCCCTTGACCTGGTCCATGCTGGGTCTGGATTTCGTTTTGAGTTTTTGAGCGGTTTTAAATCCGCCGGGTAATTTCCGCTGGAACTCACGTTCTATATCTTTTTTAATATCTTCCCGCAAATCTTGTTTCAGATCGGCTCTTAATACCCTTTTGAGATCCTTTCTCAACTCAGGTTTGATATCTCTATGGATATCGTGTTTCAGGTCTGCTTTAATAACTTTCTTTAG
>CBFDAW010000752.1:0-1816 GCA_965602865.1 uncultured Thermoplasmata archaeon | reverse complement strand
CGAGAAATACCCACAGCGTATCTTTCGTGATGATCTCCGGTGGTATGTCAACCATTTGCGAAAGTTCGGAACTATTATCAAGATGATTATCTTTTTTTACCAGAGGTGTATTTTTAACCTGCTCAGAATTGATTGATGCTAGGTTAATCGGTAAGTGCGCTGCGCTTAGAAGTGCGCCTTCCACATTGAAATAAAGATCCAGTTCATTATTATCAGTCACCGTCGCAAAATTATCTATATCTATATCAGGATTTGAAATTCTTTTTTGATCGTTATCTTGGTGCTTTACAATGCCCCCCCAATCACCGAACGCACCGTCGATTTCGATTTTATTTGGTATGTCACCTATATACGCTAATGTTTGCTTTATATAGTCCATCGCAACCGTAGCATTAATAATACCTACATCCAAAAGACCCAAACCGATACATGAACCAAAAACCGCCGACGGTGAAATGTCTAATAAAACTTTTATCGCGGCGGTTGTATCTGCTGGAATCAATAATGGTGGATCGAACTCGAAATTGCATACATCATTACGGAAACAATCTTCCGTACTTGTATATGTTCTCTTTATTGCGGAGTTTGGTTCAGTCATAGTCAGTGTTAGATTCATAATCGTATCATCAGAAGCAGTACCTAAACGTTCGAATGATAAAAGGTTAATCAAAAAGTTATCGCCATGTAGACTATCACCTTCAAGAGTCAATGACATGAATAACTCAGCCTTAGCTCCTGCAGAGACCAATAAGTTAGGCGAGCTTTCGACAGTTACTTTTACTGCATTTTTTTTCGGGTTTATAATATTATCGGAAACATCAAGATTGCCATAATGATCTTGTGCAACAACTACCGCATTAATATCAAGATTTTCAACATTATGATAAATGTTAGGGAGATAGGCCTCACCTTCTAGTTTACGATAGTCATAACCAACTGGCACATTAGAGCTGTATTCCCAACCGGACCAATCATCATTACAGGTTGCCTTGTTCGAGTCGAATTCGTATAACGCCTGTGTAGTGACCTTACCTGAACCACCTTGTATGTCGACCCGATACTCGGCGCCCAGCCCGTGCGTGGTGTAGCCAGTAGTTGCATCCGAATCAGAATCTATCAATAAACCGATACTGTCGGGGTATTTACTATTATCCTCCATGGTGCCGTGAAAAATATTGCCGTACACCTGCACGAAGAAAGCCATGCCTCTATCGGTGGGCGTCAGTTGATATTTGATTAGATCTATATTTGGATTTCGATTCTGATCGAACCGTTCATCAGAATATAACTGCGTGCTCTCCCAATCTTCGAACTCATTATTGATGATAATTCTCGATGATTCTTCGGACTCAAATTCGATGGAATAAATAGCTAATGGTATTAAAATAAGAAATAAAGCAGTAATAATACTGGTGACCTTTTTTCTACGAGTTCTTGTTTTTATGGTTGAAATTACTGATGTTTTACGGTTAAAGTTATTTTTGGTAATACTTGTAGAGCCCGGTTTGGTAAATTTATTTAAAGTCAAACCATTTCCATTAGTTAACCCATTACCGTTTGTTAGTCCATTGCCGTTTGTTAGTCCATTGCCGTTTGTTAAGCAATTGCTATTTGTGAGTCCATTTCCGTTCGTCAGATCCTGGTAACCCACAAGATTCATATTTTGAAAAAATTTTTTCTTTCCCACTTTAATAACCTAACCTTAGAATCTCATTCCTGATTAAAAATCAGATGTTTATTTTAAATGGACTATAATATTATTTTACCCCGACATTATTTATAGTTTCACTCAAACAAACTACATTAATATATAGTA
>CBFDAW010000751.1:0-1820 GCA_965602865.1 uncultured Thermoplasmata archaeon | reverse complement strand
CTACTCCCCTGCTCATTAACTACCGATCTTCTTGAGACATAGTTGAAATAATTATTCAACTCTGCATTACCCCATTCTCGTTTCCCCGTCGGGTTATAATATTCCTGGGCTTCATTAGCGTAGTAGAAATTTTGATCAATGGAACTTAACGCACCGTTATCATATACACGAAACAATAATGCTTCTTCAAGGATCAATGCTAGATTCAGGCATAACTCCACATCGCCCTCGTTTATAATATTCTTATGCGAGTACCCCGAACCAAATTCATCTTTATTGTACACCCGCATCCGCGCTAGTGTGGTTAGCATGTATTTCATGATCCTGCTTAGGTCGGAAAATGCAGTTTTAGCTTGATTCTGGAACTGCTGGTGCTTATATTCAATAAATAGATGCGGTATCGGCAATATCTCTTCAAAGTATAATGTCTGCTCGGCGGTTTCCCATTTATCATTCTTTGAATTATCGTCCTTTAATTGTCTAGCCGAGAGATAAATCTCACCCTTTATCAAATAACTAAATGGCACAGAAGTATCGTGATACTTTCCAAGGGTATATGTTTCCAATTTATTATTGTCGTTTGGAGATACACTCGGGTATCTCACCCGGTCATTAATGTTCTTAAACATAGGTTTTAATTCCACTGTACAATAATTCACTGTTATCTCAATATCAAGCTCTTGAACTAAATACGGCTTGTATTTTGACGTTAGTGTCGTATCAATGTTTTTATTCAGGAGATCCTGGAATTTCTTAGTGTTATTATTATAATTTGAATTCGTCTTAATTAATTCAGTAGCATTAGAAATGACATAATTCTTAACATTATCGATTACTTCCTGGATATAATGTTCAAAGTTCACATTATGGGTAGATGGATTTCTAGGTTCAAAATCGTTTAAATATAACACCCACGGTGATAGTATCAATAATATCACACACCCCGCGGCGGTCAACGGTACTCTAAAAGAATGCTTGGGCTTAGTTGCGGGTAAGGTAGATTTACGTTTATTCATATTTTTATTTTGAACCTGACCGTTCATTAAATCACATTATATCCTTCAATTCTTCAAATCAAATATAATCTAATTATTACCTGATTGCTTCCAAAATTGCTTTTCACCGTGTTCGGTGAGCTTAAGTGTTTTTCAAAGTGCGGCGTCACCTCATCATCCAATTGAGGCGGTTCGTCCAGGTTTGTGATAATAATGTTGGTGCTCGAGTTTTGTTCAACCCCGACCTCCACAGCAATTCCCGCGGTAAATATAAAGTTCCCGCGCATGCCAAAGACCGCATTAAGTGTATATTCAAGATCGTTTTGAAGGCCCTGGTCTAAAGCCGGAGAATTAAATTCACCAAACTCCCCGGTGCGGATCGCGAGGTCCATCAGGATTAGATGTTCAAATGTCTGATCCATGATCTCTGTCATCGAACCATTAACATCATAATAGACAACTTTCCGAACAGTAGAACTTAAAATCATTTGCATGGAGTATTCAATATATTCATCCGATTCGGTATAATTTGTATAAAAACTATTCGATTCGCCGGGTGTGGAAGAAATTATCACCATGCTCAATGACGCTACTAATAGTAGAATTAAAAATAAGATAGCGTCCAGAATCAACCACGGTCTGTTAGTTTTTGGTTGATCGTTGATTTTATGAGCTCTTTTACTTTTTCGATGATCCGATCCTTTGTTCTTTTTATCTATCATTTTTATCACATAATAATGAGCATTTTAAATTCATTTATTCAATACATTACTTTATTCTAGCCATCACTTCCAAACCGTAATATCGATTCGAGCCAGATGTACT
>CBFDAW010000750.1:0-1830 GCA_965602865.1 uncultured Thermoplasmata archaeon | reverse complement strand
GGTATAGATTTTAATACATTTACTCAAGACAGTAAAACAATTGATGCAGTTATAAGAAATTTTGAGATACTTGGTGAGGCAACAAAGCAAATACCTGAGAATATAAAATCAAAATATTCGGAAGTACCATGGAAAGAGATGGCGGGTATGAGAGATAAATTAGTACATGCATATTTTGGTATAGATACCGCAGTATTATGGGAAACAATAACAAAACGAATACCTGGATTAAAGAACCAAATACAAGAGATCATTAAAGATTTGGAATAGAGAATATTAATCTCTAATGATAAATTTTGTGGTTAATGATGTGTCTGGGCTGGGTAAGGGTGGGTTTTGAGTATAATTATTTTAAAGATTCATTTGAATCGTATGTAAATCTTTCAATGAGATATTGATCTTTTCACCTTTTTTGAGATTTAATAGATCGACCAATGCTTTGGGGATTCTAATGGCGTACGAGCTACCGGTGGTAGTGACGGTTGCTTTAAGTTTTTGTTTTTTGAGTTGATTGAATTTATAAACAAGATTAGCGTCTTCGCCATTGAGGTATCCTTCTTTACATTTGGGGCACTCAGAACCTCTAACATCGAAGCCTTCAATTTTGAACATTTTTGGCTTGGTCCATTCTCCGCAAACACATTTGACTATTTCTTTTTCCATTTCCTTTTTAGTATATTTTTTCGTATTAATATTAATCACCTACATGAGTTATTAACCAGACAGGTTCATTGTTCCAGTGTGTAATTGATTCTACAACCACCACTTTTATTATTTTTTTACCGGATTTATAACAACGTTCAATTGTACCTGGCTTTCGTTTAGATTTCGGGCAATCGTATCCTTCTTCTAGTATTTTGACGATAAAGTCCAAATCAATACTAAGATGCCGAATTTCCTTGTCGACAGATCTCGAAGGTTTAACTGGTTTTCCCTGCCATTTTGGGTAGAGTTCGAACATTGGGACACATAAATATATGTATTTAATATACTTATATAGTTTACGGATAATTGATACGGAGTATTAATCTTTTTATGATCATTTTAATTGAGTTTATTATACCAACGGCGAGTGGTAATTTTTTAGAGCAACAAAAAAACTAGTATCAATAAAATATGGTATTTTCTCCCAATCATCCAAATAAGTTACCTGTTATTTATATATTCTTAAAGTGCAAATATTAAAAATATTTTATTTCTTTTTTCCTTCTATAGACTATTTTTTCTGATAGCTTTTGTAAAGATAGCAATAGATTCACATTTCTCCACCGGCTGGCGCGTAGCCACCCCGTGCAGGCGGGTCCGCGAACTATGTTCGCTGAGGGGCATGGCGTAGGGGCGGAAGGGTGGGTGTAAATCGATACCTTATATCCCACCTAGCAATACCAAACGCTCATTGATAATCCATCGCTCATCGTTAACACCGGCACATGAAAAATCCCCAAATCTAGCACCCGAAAATTCCCCACCCCCATCGAAAGCTAATTATTATAATGGGTGGAGCCCGGGGCTATGCACTCGACATGAAATCTAGCCTGTGATGAATTATTGTTGAGAACACTGCTGGGTAGAAATCCAAAATCTAAAACCCCAAATCCCAAGAAAATCCCAAGAACCAAATCCCAAGCTGGAGTGAGATAGCGCTGGGGCGGGGGGAGGTTCGGCGAAACTCATCCTTGGCTACATGGGCTGGTGCCAGTTATGGGTGGGAATAAAAAACACATACGGTGGTATTTAGTAAAAACCATATGATATTAAATGATGAAGATTATAGAAAAAGAGGTATAGGTTCAGCTTTGATAATACAGAAATGGGATTCAAAGTTCGAAA
>CBFDAW010000749.1:0-1835 GCA_965602865.1 uncultured Thermoplasmata archaeon | reverse complement strand
AGAGTCCGCATTTTATATGTCATTCATCAATAAACCCACGGAAACTTTATAATTTCAAATATAAAACAATCGAATTTCCTTAAGTCTATTGTTTAACCTCTCATAACCTTTTGGGGGTCGAGCGAACTAAGATTAATATGTTAGATATATAAACTTACTATGTAAATTTACAAATTTTCTATAGGTTCTCGTGAATTCTTTACAACAACAAGCAAAGTTTGTATCTTCGTATAATTGAATTAATGTAAACACAATATATTTTATTTATGGTTTAATCGTAATATATTTATAATTATAGCCCTATAATACCCATCAAATTAGGTGGAGGCTTATTACAAAAATTGAATTGTTCTAAATTCATATTTTTATTTGAAACAACCCCAAATTAGTTAAATAAGAGGTGATCGAATGAAACTGAAAAGATGTCTCACTTGGGCAGTGTTATTGTTATTCCTATTTTCAATATTCACGGTTTCAAATCATACAACTACAACCGTATCGGGAACAAATGTCAGCGGCCCGATTAACACAAATACGACCTGGAAACTATCTAAGAGTCCGTATGTGGTAAAAGGCGACATCACCGTAAAACCTGGTGCGGTGCTTACAATCGACGCCGGGGTAGTTGTGAAGTTTAATAAAAAGTATTTACTGGAGATCCAAGGTACTTTGTTGGCGAAGGGCGATTATTGGGGCGGGAAGAACATAACCATCACCTCAGGAAAATCCTCGCCAAACAAAGCAGATTGGAAGGAGATTTATTTCACTTCTGACGACTCACAGATCCCCAGTACGATTAGTAATTGCAGTATAATTTATGCAGATACAGGTTTACATTTTAAACAATCGCATGATCATTTAGTAGAACAGTGTATTATCAACAATGTTAATACAGGTATTTATATACAAAAAGGTCGTAGAATTCTAATTCGAAATTGCACGGTAGACGCTGCCAATAAAGCTGTTAAATTAATAAATTCAAATAATAATAAGATTCGAACCTCAAATATAACTGCGGGAAAATACAGTCTTTATCTAGAGGGCACTAATGGAACCACAATTCGGCGTAATAACCTTTCATCGGCGAATAATGGGCTTTATTTGGATAGTTCCGGGAAAAACATTATCAGATTCAATGATATTTATAATAATAATGTTATAGGTCTGACCTTAGATAAATCAAATGATAATAAAATCGATCAAAATAATATTATGAAAAATGTAAAACAGTTGTCGAATATATCTTCTATCAATCAATGGTCCGTAGAAAGATACGGTAGAATGATCGGTAATTATTGGAGTGATTATGCTGGGAGCGATAATGGTAGTTCCGGTCGAACTGCGGGCGACGGGATAGGTGATACAGACCTACCGCATTTGGGAGTGGATTGGTACCCCGTCATTCACCATAACGGTTGGGATAACTTCGTACCAACCGTAAGAGTATTATCTCCCATAGGCACTGAAGCTTGGCGCGGTGTTCAAACCATACTCTGGAATGCTACGGATCTGAATAATGATGAGCTAACCATAGATCTATTTTACAGCTCAAACAACGGATCGACTTGGACGATTATTGAATCTGGGCACATGAATACTGGTGCATATGCCTGGGATACCTCAACACTTAGCGATGGCGTGAATTATTTTATTAAACTAATTGCGTCAGACTGTAAGACTTGGGCGGAAAATCGTTCAGAGATCGTGTTTACCATTGATAATACGCCTCCTGAAGCAATTATCACATTTAATAACACAACCAAACGAATAGAGATCAAGGGTGTTGATAATCTCGACCCGAATGTAGAAATCAAATTTTGGGACCTACCATCTAC
>CBFDAW010000748.1:0-1836 GCA_965602865.1 uncultured Thermoplasmata archaeon | reverse complement strand
TATAGTCCAGGACGGTGATACGATCCAGGTGGGCTATGGAAGTCTACCGGATGAAATATTGGTAAATCTTCGCGGTAAAAACCATCTTGGGGTACATACCGAGCTATTTGGTGAAGGCATCATGAAGTTAATGCAAAATGGTGTGATCGATAATTCGAAAAAAAATATTAACCATGATAAATCAATAGCAACTTTTTGCATGGGTACCAAAGATACATATGAATTCATCAATGATAACCCTGCAATAGAATTTAAAACCATTGACTATACCAACAACCCGCTGATAATCGCCCAGCATGATAATATGGTGGCAATAAATAGTGCTCTGGAGATCGATCTTACCGGCCAAGCAACGGCAGAGTCCATCGGAAAGACTTTCTTCAGCGGCATCGGCGGTCAAGCGGATTTCATGCGAGGCGCAGTTTTAGCGCGCAACGGTAAAACAATATTGACTATACAATCAACAGCAAGAAATGGTACGGTTTCAAGAATCGTACCGTTTCTTCAAGAGGGTGCGGGGGTGACACTGAATCGTGGCGATATTCATTACGTGGTGACAGAGTATGGTATAGCATATTTGCATGGTAAAAATATTCGCGAACGAGCAATGGAATTAATTGCAATCGCACATCCGAAATTTAGGTCAGAGCTAATCCAAGAAGCAAAAAAATTGAACCTGATATATAAGGACCAGGCGTTCATCCCGGGTAAACGCGGCGAGTACCCCGAAGAACTGGAAACGTTTAGAACTACAAAAGTAGGGTTTGAAATATTACTACGGCCGGTAAGAATTAGTGATGAACCGTTGTTGAAAGACTTTTTCTATTCACTATCGGACAACAGTCTATATCGAAGGTTCATCTCACGTCGCCAGGATATACCGCATGAGCGCTTGCAGGATTTTACGGTAATCGACCATTCAAAAGAGATGGTGATCGTGGCCGTGGTGCCACTTGATAAAACGGAAAAGATCGTAGGGGTCGGGCAGTACGGAATTGGAGAAACAACGCATACTGCAGAGGTTGCATTTGTAGTAAGAGATGATCATCAGAATAAAGGCATAGGTACTGAGTTGTTGTCCTATCTTACATTGCTTGCTCGGCGTCAGGGTTTATTGGGGTTCACCGCTGAGGTATTGGTAGAAAATAAACCAATGCTTCATTTATTCGAAAAAATGGGCTTCGATTTAAAAAGGGAAAGTGATGAAGAAGTATACGAGCTTAGGATGATGTTCAGGAATATATAATGAAAACCAAAATGCCAGATATAAAATATCTGTTCGTGCCGGAGTCGGTGGCAATCATTGGAGCATCACATAATAAAAATAAAATTGGTTATCGAATTATTGAAAATATTATTTATAGTAAATACCCTGGCAGGGTTTATCCCGTGAACCCCAAGGGCGGCAAAATATTCGGGTTACCAGTTTATAAATCACTTGAGAAAATAAAGGGCACAATCGATCTGGCTTTAATAGCTATACCCGCAAAATATACATTTGATTCGGTAAAAGAATGTGCGCGTAAAAAAGTGAAGTTCCTGGTGATAATAACCTCGGGGTTCTCAGAAATTGGTAATATAAAAGAAGAGCGGCAAATCGTCACTTATGCAAATGAGCATGGTATGCGTGTTTTAGGACCAAACATATTTGGAATATACTCATCCATCACACCGATAAATGCCTCGTTTGGGCCAAAAGATGTAGAACCTGGTCTTGTGGCACTGATAACACAAAGTGGTGCAATTGGCGTCGCAATGTTCGGTAAAACAAAGGTGGAGAATATTGGTCTTTCAGCCGTTGTATCAGTTGGTAACAAATCGGATATAGATGAAGCC
>CBFDAW010000747.1:0-1840 GCA_965602865.1 uncultured Thermoplasmata archaeon | reverse complement strand
AACTATCCCATTACCAAGCCGTGCGGCATTTTGTTTCTCGTGCACATCTGAAAAAATCGGGTTTATCCCTGCATTTACATCTGAGGACAACGCCTTGGAATTTTCGAGGAGCTTACGAAGTAAATCCTCTCTATAATTTGAATCGTATAATGCAAGTATATCACCAATAGCGTTTTCTAAAAATCTAGATTTAACACTACTTGGCCCTTCACTACCTATCTCCTCTTTATCAAAAAGGAAAATTAACGCAGTCCGTTTCGGTTTCTTCAGGGTAAAAATAGAGCGTATTGATGTATATGCGCAAGAGCGATCATCTTGACCGTATGCCGCAATCAAGCTTCGGTCGAAACCTAGGTCAGATGCTTTGGTAGCGGGAACTATTTCAATTTCTGCACTAATAAAATCTTCTTCCACCATACCGTAATTTTTATTTAAGTAATTTAAAACCCAAAGCTTGATCTTATCTTTAACCCCGGATTCATCCAGCGGTCGTGAACCAACCAGAATATTTAACTCTTCGCCCTTTATCCCTTCAGCTAATCTACGTTTTGCCTGGCGTTGACGATATAGATGTGGTAATAGATCCGGGATTACAAAAATCGGATCATCAGCACTCTCACCAATCGTAATCTCAAACTCGGAACCGTTGGCTAATATTATTTTACCATGTAATGCTAAAGGGATATTGACCCACTGATATTTTTTAATCCCACCGTAATAGTGTGTTCGTAATAGTGCTGTTTGTGATTCGGAGTTCTCATAAAGCGGGTTCTGTTTCAAGTCTAACCGTGGTGCATCGATATGAGAGGCAATTATATTCAAACCATTCACCATTGGTTCTGTGCCTAGGACTGCAAGGGCTATGCTCTTGTTTCGATTTAGGACATATATTCGTGTTCCCGGTTTACTCGATTTGACCTTTTCTATTGGTTTGAACCTCTCTCGCTCTGCTAAAGATAGTATTTCACGCACCGCTTCGCGTTCGGTTTTAGCTATATCAAGAAATCTTTTATATTCTTCTGAGAATTTATAGATCTGTTTTTCTTTTGCAGATGATAATTTTGTCCAACCATTTTTACGTTTTAGCTTTAGCTTTTCCTCTAATTTGGATTTTTTTGATTTCCTTTTTGTTTTCTTAACTTTAGCCATATTCAGCACCCGTTTATATTTGTTTGAACACATTGATTATATCAAATATTTAATTTCATGAAATAATTCCAGTGGTAAATAAAATTTAAAAGTATATATGTAAAAGAAATGATATATTATAAGATTATCTAATCAAAATTTCAAATCTAGATTTCAAGTATCAAAACACAGTAATTCAGAACTCAAGATCGTCATCATTGTAATATTCGAAAATAGTACTCAGAATGGGTTCGGTCATCACAACGGATAGAGATACGATAAAAAATATTTAATGATTGTCCAAGTATAATAAATGAAATATGCGGTTTTCATAACTGATTTATAGATACTCCCCAACCACTAACTCCTAATCATTTTTTTATTATTTATCGAATAAATGAAGTCCGTCACAACTAGGTGCGGTTCTGGGTATCGGGAGTCCTTCTCGGCACATATTAAACTGTAATCCAAATTTTTTTGCTGAATTATAGACATTTTTCATAATTCGTTCACGGTCCTGCTTTGGTAAATACCATGACCTGTTGATGAATTCACCAGCTTCCAAATATTTACTTTTAAGATAGACAGATAACTCTGGGAAGGCTTTCAAGATCCGCTTTATGCTATCGTGACGCGCTTTATATGTTGAAGTAGTTATGCAAGTAACACCAATTTCCGCCAGTTCTTTTAACAATGGCTCGACATCCTCATT
>CBFDAW010000746.1:0-1854 GCA_965602865.1 uncultured Thermoplasmata archaeon | reverse complement strand
TAATAGTCCTGACCCTCTGGGCATTGATTGCAATAATTCTAATAATTCAAGCGGTTCGTAGTAAAGAAGGCACACCAAAAGTCATAAGAACACTCGAGGGACTGTATGCGGCACTACCCATTTTTTTAGGTATTATTCTCATCTTCTTTGGCATATTTCTGGCAGCGTTCGAAAAACACATCGAGACCATTATCGAACTGTTTCTTGGTGGTATGGTCATATTATATGGTATAAACCGGTTAAAGGGTTTCAAAAACCTCGAGTTAATACTTATAGCGCTTATCTGCTTTTCTCTTACCCTCACCTTGGCTTTAATTCTGATAACCTAAAAAAAGATTCTTGTTACTCAAATAACCTTTTCACCATCCAGTCTGCATTAAAAGGTACTATATCGCCATACCGCTGACCTACACTGACAAATATAATTGGTTTCCCCACGGCATATGCAATGGATAATGCAGCCCCACCCTTTGCATCTGCATCAAGTTTCGTCAAAATTGCGGCGTCGATGCCCACGACTTTTTCAAACTGTATTGCCTGATCCACTACATCATTACCCGCAAGAGCGTCGCCCACAAAGATTATCATATCCGGCTCAGCTACACGTTTGATCTTTCGCATCTCATCCATTAAATTTTTATTAGTTTGCATTCTCCCCGCAGTATCAATCAATACAACATCCTTATGCCGTGCTTTGGCATGCTCGATTGAATCATACGCGATCGCCGCCGGGTCGCTACCCGCTTTATCTTTGATCAGTTTGATCCCCAGCTTGCTAGCATGCCGTTCCAGCTGCTCGATCGCTCCGGCGCGGAATGTATCGCCCGCCGCGATAATGCATGTTTTTTTCTGTTTTTTCAACCTAAAAGCCAGTTTGGCAATCGCCGAGGTTTTACCGGTGCCGTTCACGCCCACGAACATAAGCTTCACCGGTTTCTTACCCTTTTCCACAAATTTGTCAAAGTGAATCGTTTTGGTACTTAAAACATTGAACACGGCGTTTCTTAAGGCGCTCTCTATAACCGAATCCAAATCGGACCCGCGCTTTACCTTTTTACCCATAAGTTCTCGCTTGAGTAAGGTCTTGACCTCTTCTACCACTGGTAATGCCACATCGGATTCAAGTAATGCTACTTCCAAATCCCATAAAATAGCTTCCATTCTATTTTCCGGGATAATTTTCGCAAACCATCCAGTATCTTCCGAGTCCACTATTTGTTTTTTCTTTGCCTCTGCCCATGGGACTTGGTCTTGCGTCTCGGATTCTATGATCCTTTTTAGACTTGCACCTTGTCCGCGGCGGCTACGTTTACGCTCTATCTTTGGTCTCGGTTTCGGTGATCCCTTCTTTTTTCGCGGAGGTTCAAGAATGGAGTGATCATCCACGGTCTTGCCGGAACGAGGGCGTGCCGTGGGGTCGGTGATCGCTGGACTACCTGGACTACTTGTAGTTCTTGTACTACCTGTGGTTACTGTGGTTTTAATATTATTTTTAGTCTCAATGCCCCCAGTCTCCGCCGCTTCAAGTTCTTTTATTGCCTTTTTACGAAAGACTTTTAGCTTTTCTTTTAAACTACGAAACATTCATTTGCCCCAAATTTCCTTTTGTATCTTGAGCTTCTTGAAATTCCTTGTACTTGGCTTCAATGGTGGAACTCAGCATTGTCGCTTGGTCTTGAAGGTTCATTATTGTCTCTTGGATCTTATTCTTGTTTTCTTCGATCTTTTCTATCCTTGAGGATAATTTGTCAATTGCATCGTCGATCTCTTCTTCCAAGGCTAGACCTGCACCGATATTAAGGATCACTTTTGACGAATCCGCAACTTTTGCGAACATTAGCGAATCTGCCCCAA
>CBFDAW010000745.1:0-1860 GCA_965602865.1 uncultured Thermoplasmata archaeon | reverse complement strand
TACCCGGGGACACGCATTCGCTCATCAGTGCTAATGATGTGACAACTCAAACATGGCACCATGTTGTCTCAACTTATGATGGTTCCTGGATGAGGTCATATATTGATGGCGTCCAGGATCCTAATGTGCTTTCTAAATCAAATAACATCGAGCATTCGACTTCTGAGAAAGATTTTTGGATTGGTCATGGCGATCAGCCAAAAGATAAAAATTGGAGTGGTGAATGGGAGGGGCAAATCGATGAAGTTCGGATTTCAAATATTGCCCGTTCGGCTGCCTGGATAGAGACAGAATTCAACAACCAGAACTCATCTGCCACCTCCTACTATATTGGCGAAGAAGAAAAAATATTCGACCCATATTCCGCAAGTGGCTGGTTATACCGAAAAGCGATCACCATTAATTCCAGTCAAGTAGCAGATAACCTTACGGATTTTCCCGTGCTTATTAACATTACAGATATAGACCTTAAGTCCAAAGCGAAATCTAATGGTTATGACATTCTGTTCGCAAGTTCAGATAATTTGACCCATCTCGACCACGAGATCGAATATTACAATAGTAGCACGGGTGAATTAATCGCTTGGGTGCGGGTCCCGTATCTATCGGGGACGGTAGATACTACTATTTATATGTATTATGGCAACCCTGCTGCTGATGACCAGTCGAATTCAACTAGTGTCTGGGATGCAAATTTCACAGGTGTTTGGCACCTATCCGAAGATCCCTCAGGGACTGCCCCTCAAATTAAAGACAGCACATCTTTTGGTAATAACGGCACCTCCGCCGGCAGCATGGCTTCGGATGATCAAACAGCAGGTAAGATAGATGGTTGTATAAATTTTGATGGTAGCAATGACGAGATAGATCTTGATGCCTCTAAAGGAGCGATCCACGAAACAAGCCCAATAACCGTTGAAACATGGTTTTATGCTGATAGCGATTATTCAAATACCGCTTATCCGTTTTACAACCAGTATGCCAAAGCTATACAACGTAGTACTCAATTTGGTTCGAATATTAACTATGCCATAGAGCTTACTTTAGATACTAATGCAGTAGGCTTTATTTTTTGTGATGATAGTATCGCAACACCAGATAATACAATTACTCTAGATACATGGCATCATGCAGTAGGTACCTATGATGGTAATGGAAACTGGAGACTTTATATTGACGGCAAGCTAAATGCTACCCAATCATCGGTTACCCCCTCAATACCTACTTATGATTGGACAGATTTTACCATTGGTGTCGGTCGAACAGTGGGTTTTGTTGATGGTAAGCTTGATGAGGTACGGGTTTCAAATATAACGAGGAGTGCAGATTGGGTAGCAACAGAATTTAACAATCAGAACTCAACTGATACTTTTTATACAGTAGGTTCAGAAGAGATAAATTTCAAGCCATTCGACAGAGGTTGGCGGTATCGTAAAAAAATCACCATTAACTCCAGCCAGGTGGCGGAGGACCTGATCGATTTCCCATTGCTTATTAACATTACAGACACAGACCTTAAAGGTAAAGCGCAGGCGGAGGGATATGATATATTGTTCACCCAGTCTGATGGCGAGACTCAGCTTGACCACGAGGTCGAGAACTATAATAGCACTTTAGGTGAATTATTCGCATGGGCACGAATTCCATTTTTAGCATCCACTACAGATACCATCATCTATATGTACTACGGTAATCCGACTGCCCCTGACCAATCAAATGCTGAAGGTGTGTGGGATGAGAATCATGTAGGAGTTTGGCATCTTAAAGAAGACCCCTCAGGAACGCCGCCACAGTTCAGTGACAGTTCGGTTAGCAATAACGATGGAACTGGAAATTCCCTAACCACAAGTAACCAAGTGC
>CBFDAW010000744.1:0-1866 GCA_965602865.1 uncultured Thermoplasmata archaeon | reverse complement strand
CAGGTGCGTTCAAACCCATCATATCAGCATCGATTGCGCATGTAACCTTAGATGCCCAACGTAACCTTGCATATTCGATCTATTATTGGATGATCAATCTAGGGGCATTCATGTTTCCATTAATGATCGGTTTCATTTTCCCAACTGTTCAATTATTTCACTTTGTTTTTCTAATATCAACAGTTTTAATAGGTATTAACCTTGCAATCTCTTTCTTCTTATATGAAGATCCTATTGAGTCCCAGAAATTATTAAGCATTGGAAAGGCAATAAACCGAATATTACCCGCGCTAAAAGATAAAAAATTCGCAATTTTACTATTGATATATTCCGGATTTTGGTTTATGTTCGCGTACAACCACACATTCCTCCCTATTTATATGGTACAATTTAAGAGGATGCCTTTATGGTTCGTGGTTGCATGGCTTGCAACTATCAATCCAGGGACGATTATAATACTGGGACCTTTTTTAGGTAAACTTATTGAAAAATACAAGTCTTTAAATGTTATGATGACCGGAATTTTAATATTCTGTTTAGGGCTTATTATCAATGGATTCAGTAATTCATCAGAATTATTTGTACTTGGTATTATCATCTTCTCGATTGGCGAATTCATTACTCACCCGGGGTTTATTTCGTATGTTTCAAAAATTGCACCAAAGGATATGGTTGCAATTTACATGGGTTGTATTTTTATATCCACGGGTTTAGGTAATGCAGTAGGTGGAGCCGTTCAAGGGGTTTGGTATAGCTATTTTGCCAGATCACTGTCTATGCCAAAAATATACATATCCTTAGTTATTGCTGTGGGATTGCTTACACTTATTTGTTTTATAATATATAATCGCTGGATGATAAGTGAAAGATTAAAAACCGAGCCAAGTGCAAAAGTGGACACAGGACTCTGGACCAAACCGATCACAGCTGGTGTAGTGCTGCTGTTTATCCCGGTTACAATTTATGGTGCATACCTTGGCGGCACTAATATGTTTTACGGTGATGAAGAAACCCAGGAGTATTTCATACCTTTATCCGATTTTGAGGAATTTCCATATGAATTGGATGAGATTCACGGGTCCGCAAACGAGAACTCGCAAACACAGGAAATCATCGATATCACTCATCCAAACATAAAAGAGATAATATTTACTCTTACCTGGCGAGATGAAGAGGATAGTAGTTACAGACACAATAATATGCCCGACGAGTTCGAGCTTAGTGTTAAACCACCGGAAGGTTCAGAATTAACCTCTGAGCCCACCGAGAACCCGCGCAATGGTGAAGGCGAAATCGTAATCGTGGTGGATATAGAGGGAATATTTACCCCGGAAAAAGCACCGTTTTTGAATGGTACGGGTCAATATAATGTAACGATCCTATGCAATGTCTGCGGCGACCAGGAGCCCACCATCCCGGATATAATAAACCTCCGCACCGAAACGGATTCCCGCAACGATTGGTTCTTGGAAGTTACATATATCTATTACAGGGAGCCATATTATTGAGTTATAGAATAAATAAAGGTTCTTCTCCGAATTTATGATTTGGATTTTTTAGGATTAAGTGAACTAGCTTAATCGATGTATAGTAGTTGCAGGCCGTTATTTAATTAGTTTCACCAATCCCTCTATTTAACTTTAAATAAAGGCAGCTGATTTGATACTAAAGACTAATATTAGTAATGGAGTAGATAAAATGAATAATTATGACGAGCTAAAGGAATATAACGGAAAAGTGTACACCGGCATGATGATCGGTTCGTCGCATAACTGGCAATATCCAAATGGTAATTGGATAGAAACAAAGGTGGCGCCGGATAAGTGGGAGTTCTCTTTTGAGTCAATAAAACGAAGAAATAGAGCA
>CBFDAW010000743.1:0-1869 GCA_965602865.1 uncultured Thermoplasmata archaeon | reverse complement strand
ACAAGGAAGATGAAAAATACTAAAATTATCAACAGTTCACCAGACACCAGTATGATTTATTTGTCGTTAATCGCTATCAAGGTCTGGTGGCGTGCCCGCCGAGGCTAACTTGTTAGCCGAGCATGCCAGTTTTCAAGGGGTGGTGCGGGCACGCGGATTGACACACCGAACATCGGCATGATTCGAGCTTTGTACCAAAAATTATTAATCGACCTACACAAGTTTATTATAGTAAAGCTAAATATAATCCATTACTATCCATGTATGGTGCTTAGATGGTCCGTCGTCTACTGAGGTTACAAAGTCTCGTCAAATTATTCATTTTATTAATTCTAATTATTTTTTTGTTCATGGCTAATCTATCCGCCGCAATAGATATTAACCATTTTTACTCTAATAATGTTCAAAACCACAAAGCGCGGTACGAATTTAATGAATATCCAATTAATGAAACCAATATTACTCCTCTTGAAGTAACTAATGAAACGGTGGTTTATGCTATAATCTGCCCGTCAAACCTAACCAAAGCACTCAAACCGTTAGCTGACTGGAAAACCAAAAAAGGTGTACCTGCGAAGATATATACAATTGACGGGCCCTTAGGCATATATTCGAGTTATTCCAAGGGCGATAATGCAACAAAGATCCACGATTTTTTAACGGATATGCATGAAAATAATTCCAATCTGGAATGGGTATTGTTGGTAGGTGATGAGGACATTATACCCTCACGATCAATATTTGTAAATGCCAGTTCACTGTATGGGTTGGATGATTATTATTATTCAGATTATTATTACGCCGGTTTGAATAACTCCTGGGACCAGGATAATGACGGCATCTACGGTGAACAAAAGGGTGACATTAACTGGCAAGTGGATTTATATGCCGGTAGGTTGCCGGTTAATAATTACTCAGAGGCGGATTTGGTAATAAAAAAAATACTTATGTATGAAACTGCCCCCGAAGTTGGCACATGGATGAAAAACGCAACATTTTGGTCAGGTTTATTGGACGCACCGAATAATAAATCTGCCTATGAACCATATAAAGATAACGCTATCAAGGTGACAAATAAAATCCTACCTCACGTTCCCAAACATATGAATGTGGTTCACTTGTATGATTATAATCAATCAACAGGTGGGAATTATACATATATATCCGATACTCTGGATCATCAAAGTGGAAAAAACAGTTTTACAGGGGGACATTCTATCCTAAATTTTGCCGGCCAGGCGTATTACACCGGTGATGAACTCGCACATTATTTTAATCTAACGGGCAAGGCACCAGCTCCCGACGGGTTTACGTCATTGTTCACTTATAACGATGCTAAATATTCAACCAATGGTAATAAACTCCCACTTATGTATCTATCAACCTGCAGTGTTAATTTCAGTGAGCTGGATGATAGCAATCTGGAGCAATTACTCACCGCACCAAACGGCGGCGCGATTGGATTAATTGGTAACTCTGGTAAATCGTACCGCGGTGAAGTAGAGAACGGGAGCTCGTATGGAAATTGGTGGCTGAATGAACACTTTTGGCGTTTGTTTTTCAACGGTACTTATCAACAGGGAAAATGCCTCTATGAAGTAAAGGAGAAATATGTGACCGAAGTCATTTATCCAGGTGTACCGTATATTCAAATGGCGGTGGCGAATTTAGTGGGGTATAATCTACTGGGTGATCCTGAATTAAGTATCTGGACTGACATGCCAGAACGATTGAGCATTAATACTTCATTAATTTTTCAAACGACCCACCAATTAAAGTTCAAGGTAGCAGACGAATCTGGGGTTCCGGTGGAAAATGCACGAGTTTGCGTCTATAACTCAGAGACCTACGAATCTGAAATTACTAACG
>CBFDAW010000742.1:0-1876 GCA_965602865.1 uncultured Thermoplasmata archaeon | reverse complement strand
CATCACCGAGCGCGAAGGGTCATCACTGGTCAAAGGAGAGACGTTGGCGGACACCATCCGAATGGCAGAGAGCTACTCTGATGTGATCGTCCTCCGGCATCCTCAAGAAGGCGCCGCACGGATGGCTGCGGAATTTACAAAAAAGCCTATTATTAATGGTGGCGACGGCGCTGGTCAGCACCCAACCCAGACACTACTTGATCTATTCACCATCAAAACAGAAGCCGGGGAGATTAAAGGCAAGAACATAGTATTCGTAGGCGACCTAAAGTACGGCAGGACGGTGCATTCATTGGCTTATGCAATAGCTCTATTTGGTGGTAAAATCCATTTCGTCGCCCCCGAGCTATTACAAATGCCAAATGAGGTGATTAACAAAATAAAGGAGTTGGGTGCAAAGCCTACGAGCACGAACTCTCTTGCAGAGATCATCCCAAGTGCGGATGTGCTGTATGTAACCCGAATCCAGAAAGAACGAATCCCTGATGAAACTGAGTATAAAAAGGTTGTTGGGTTGTATAAGGTGGATAAAAAATTATTAAAAAAGGCAAAAAAGAATATGATCGTTATGCATCCTCTTCCGCGTGTCACCGAGATTTCGCCCGATGTCGATGATACTAACCATGCTCTCTATTTTAAGCAGGCATTTAATGGTGTCCCGGTGCGAATGGCGTTATTATCGTTAGTGTTAGGTGGGAAACTATGAAAGAATTTAAGGTTATGCCAATTAAAAACGGTACGGTTATTGACCATATTACGCCGGGTATGGCGTTGAAGGTCTTGAAGATCCTGGGCATTACGGGTAGTAAAGAGTCGATCGTAAGCGTTGCGATGAATGTGCCGAGCAAGAAATGTAAACGAAAAGATATAGTAAAGATCGAGGACCACGAACTGGCACCCGAGGAGCTTAACAAGATCGCATTAATTGCGCCCAGTGCAACATTTAATATCATCAGGAATTTCAATGTTGGTAAAAAACATACGGTAAAGTTCCTGGATACCATAGAAGGTATTGTCCGCTGCGAGAACCCGAACTGTATATCCAATAAATCCGAGCCAATAACTTCAAAGTGTATAGTAGTATCAAAGATGCCAATAAGCCTAAAATGTTATTATTGTGACCGGGATATTACTGATATTATCGAGAATATAATTTAAAAAATAAAAACAGAGTCGCGATATTATTTTATACACCGAAATACTCTCTCTATCGAATGGTAATTAGGAACCAAAAAAAGGGATATTCTCGAAATAATGGTGTAATGGTTCAAATTATAAATCTAACAAAACTGTATGGTCGGCTTTTGGCGGTTAATAATCTGAACTTTAATATAAACCGAGGTGAAGCCTTCGGACTTCTCGGCTCGAATGGTGCCGGGAAGACCACAACATTACAAATAATAGCTGGTTTGCTCAAACCAACGGCGGGTGAGGTATACATAAACGGCTTGAATATTCATGAGCATCCCATTAAAACCAAAACGATCCTGGGTTATTTACCGGAATCCCCGGCGGTTTATGAGCAATTAACTGGCAGAGAATTTCTCAATTTCATCGGTAGATTAAGAAGCATGAACGAAAAGGGATTAACAGCTCGCGTAAACAAACTGGCGAATATATTTGATCTCGAGGAAAGGATCGATACAAGATTAAGCTCATATTCAAAAGGTATGAAACAAAAAATCTCTTTTGCCGCTACGATACTGCATAATCCCGAGCTAATACTGCTAGATGAACCAATCTCCGGTTTGGACCCGAGATATGGTAAATTGATCAAGGACTGGATCTTTCGAGCAAAATCGCAGAATAAAACCATATTATTAAGTTCTCATATGACGGAATTGGTAGAATCATTATGCAACCGAATACTGATCCT
>CBFDAW010000741.1:0-1900 GCA_965602865.1 uncultured Thermoplasmata archaeon | reverse complement strand
AAAATTATTAATGCTTTGGGACTATCTGGATATATAAACTCCGAAAGTTAGGTTTTAAGTATAATAAATCAAATTGGGGTAGTTGCTCAAAAGCGGGTAATATCAATATTTCAACAAGATTGCTGTTTGCGCCGGAGAATGTACTTGAATATGTATCTGTGCATGAGCTGGCTCATTTAGTAGAACATAATCATTCTGATAGATTCTGGAAATTGGTTAAAAAGGCGGTGCCTGATTATAAAGAACGAATAAAGTGGCTCAAAGAGAATGGTGATAAATGTAGGTTTTGAGTTATCGAAATAGTTGTCATTTAAAAAACACGCCATAAATACGCCAAACCAACGATTCAGAAAGGGGCATTAAACGGGCATCAAACGGGCACCAAACGATTCAAAGGACTCATAAACGACTCGCAAACGACTCTTAAAGAACTCAGAACAAAGTTAAAAATCCAAAAAAATTATATTGCAATCTTATGTGTGTTTTAATATTCGAAAAATCCTCAATAATCTAATTAAAGAAGGTTTGATCTAAACCCAGGGTAATATTTCCTTCCATGCTCTCTCATTTTCTGAACCTTTTGAAATGTCTTCTCATCTATTATCCTTAGATTTTCATCAATCACTGTTTGTCCACATTGTTTTAATTTACCAATATAGATTTCATTTTTAAGTATATATCCAATTGTACACTTATTCCATTTACCTTCTTTTGCACATTTTACCGTGGTTTACCAAACCACCAACCGCTTATCGTACTCGTTCCTACCAAGCCTCTTTGTCGAGTAGCGCGGGGGAGTCTCGCCCCCACACCCCATATGCGCTAACTTAAGTTATTCTAGCCATTCTCACAATATAAGCAATATAAGATGCATAATTCTTTCAGTTAACTCTCTTGGGTATAATTTTAATTATATACTGAAATATTATTTCAAATTGTGATTTGTTATGAATAATAATGATAGGTCATATTACTTTCAAAACTCAAAATCCAAAAATAACCAAATCATGAATCATTGAAAAATCAATAAGGTTAATTTTTAAATTATAACCTTCCAGTAGATATAAAATTAACCTACCAGTATATTGAAAGATTTTTTACTATATATTTTCAACATACTGTAAGGAAAATTTTTTAATAATAATTATCCCTCAGAAGGAAAAATTTCCTGCCAGAAAATTGTAAAAAATTATTAATAATGAAATATGCAATTTTCTGTCAAAAGAAAACACCAAAGTAAAAATCCAAAAGTGGATAAGATATTTGATATTTTTGAGTTTGGGGTTTGGGATTTTCTTTGGGTTTTGAGTTTAGAGGTTGGGATTTTACCTGGCAATTAAAAATCAATCGTTCGAGGGATCGTTTGGAACTTCCCCGGCTCCAGCAAGTGATTACCCACGCAAATAAATCGTAACGGTCCTACCAACGATTATTATCATTTTAAATTCGTAGTGGTCTCCCCCTCTAGCCAGTGATTTCCTACACAAATAAATCGTAACGGTCTAACTAACGATTGTTATCATATTAATATCGTAGCGTACTCTCACCTCAAACGATTGATTTTAGATAAAATTCGAAGTGTACTCAAACCTCACACCTCACATCTCTATAGACTCTCTAGTCTCTCAAGACTAATCAGCAAAAATTAATTCTACTCAAATTTTCCTGATGCCCGTTATAGCATCTGAGATTATCAGTGCATGGTCGAAAGCTAGATCGTTGATATTTGCCAGATTATGAATAGATATCCACTCAAAAGAAGTGGCATCATCACCGGCTTTAAATAATTTTGAAAGTGGTTCCAGTTCGTAAACCACCGATACGACATGTTGCCGCGGGTCACGATTGGCATCCGAATAAACACCGATGAGACGTTTGATTCGCGATTCAATACCTAATT
>CBFDAW010000740.1:0-1903 GCA_965602865.1 uncultured Thermoplasmata archaeon | reverse complement strand
TCCGGTAGGTCATTAGTCGGGTTCACGGTTATACGCACGGTCTCCTTTGCAGCAACCGAAAATGTATCATTTGCGAAAAAGTTAATGATTTCGTTCCCGAACCAGTTCTTCCGTGGTATAAATTTAATGGTCCCATTATCCGGCATGATCTCCACATGGATATTGATCTCCCCGGTTGAAGTGAATTTTAAAGTATCGTTATCTGCATCGAAGAAAATGGTCGATAGTTTTTCTTCCAAAATTACCGGTCTGTCTTCGAACATCTCATAGCTATCGAATTCCTCAACCAGGACAGGCGGCGAGTTCAAGATTGTGGTTTCTGCCGAACCCGGCGGCCCTAGATCAATTCCGTCATATACAAACACCACACAGCGCCAGGTTTGATCCTTTATGGTTGCAGAAGCTGGGATCATCGTCATGTTCTCGAACGCTGGCATATAGAAGTTATCTTTATACCAGCGGTACCAAAAGTTCAATTTACTATTGTGCGTTTCGATATCCTTCGCATTAGTAATCTTTACTGTCAGATCATCCAAGGTTTTTGGCTTTGGGGGGAATATCGTCACATCGGGTTTACCTGGGGCATTGTTTAAAACCTGGATATTTATCATATCATGTACTTCAGTATCGGTGTCATTACATGTAATATTGAAAACGTAGTTACCCAGATAAGCAGTTTTATCCGGTGTAAAATCTACTTCCCAATGATCGGTTTTGAATAATATATAATCTTTATCAATCGAGTTCCATTCGAAATCTTGTAGTGATTTATATCTGATTTTAATAATTAAATTATTTTCTAAAGTTTCAATATCCGAGGCACTGATTAAGATTTTAATCGTATTAGTTCGATTCACTCGTGCATTATGTGGTATTATACTGATATCTTCGATGATCGGGTCGTTATTTATTACTTTAATAAATTTAGGTTTTAGAAGAGAATCCAAATTCTGATAAGAATCCTTACAGTTAACTCTGAAATCATAAATCCCCAGCTCAGCCACAGCAGTTGGCGTGAAGTTGCACTCCCAACGATCGGTTTCATAATGTGGTAAGGTTAGGTATTCATTTTGCCAATCGGTATCGGAGGGCGCCTTATAATCCAGTTGAATAAAAAGGTCCTTCTCCTGTTCCTCTCGGTCAGTTAAATTAATTTCAATCTTAATTGAATGTGTCCGGTTTACCACAGGTGGTGAAGTTATGTTTACTATTTTTGGCGTAAAATCATGAGCAAGGGTCCAGTCGTGTAGTATTGGAGTGTTATTACCAGGAGAATTAAAAGTGGCTTTTAAAATAATAGATGAATGTTGAGCAGGGGATATAGCTGAAACATCTATTAAAGGAGTAATTAAGTTTTCATAGTTAGTAATAGGATTCCCCGAGGTCCCGTCTAATATTGAAACTTTAATAGATGTCCCTGATGGTTCGGTTTTATTTATTATCAATTTTTTATATTTCAATAGAGTCGGCAATGTAATGTTATTGGATCTTAAAACACCCGTGGTTTTAAATTTGGATTTTGCCAGACCGATTTGGGCTTTTGAGCCATCATTGCCCCTATAATACATATAATATTGTTTATCTTTAAAAATAATGTCTGTGCATATAATATAATTATCATCCCAAGAACCAGATGATCCGCGGGGTATTATTGGATTATATGGATAGTCCGTCCAATTTATACCATTATTAGAAGTTGTAAAATTTGCATATCGAACGGTTCCATCTGAAAAGGTGTACCAGCCATAATATTGATCATTTTCAAGAAGAACTAGCATGCAACTTTTTCCATGATACCACTTAGGTGGAGAAGAAATAATTGGATTAATTGGATGTTTAGCCCAGGATAACCCATTGGTTGATGTGGCATATCCTATTTGATAAGGAGCATTACCGGAACCAA
>CBFDAW010000739.1:0-1905 GCA_965602865.1 uncultured Thermoplasmata archaeon | reverse complement strand
GGTCATCGAAAAGAAAAGTAGTACCTTCGCTTGGGATTTCCAGATTGCCAACCTTGTCCGTCCCGCGAGTACGGATAAGATACTGGGTCCCGGCAGCCCACGGAACATGGCTCCCCGTCATCCATTGAATATTACTTGAGTCAAAGGACCATTGGTCAGCACCGGTTACCGGCAGCCACGCTGGAGGCGCAAGCCAAGCTGTACCGTCCCAATAATTATTGTCTTTTGAGCACCTAATACTTATTTCAACTTTCTCAACCCCGGAACCACTATAATCAGTGGCGGTACCGGAAATAGTATCTAAATTATTCCACCAGGCATTATTTATTGGAGTTTCGATAATGGTTTGTGGTCCATCGGTATCAATAGTGAATAGACATACACTATCCGGTACCTCAACATTAGCGGCAATATCTGTTGCTCGTGATTGAATATTGTATTTAATTCCCGAGTCCCAAAGTACATTCCTCGAATCATAGGTCCAGTTAATTGTCCCGGTTGCCCTTAACCATGTCTTTAAAAAACTCCAGCCAAAACCATCCCAATATGTGTTATCACTAAGCCTTTTAAGTGCAATTTCCACTTTGTATATGCCTGAACCAATAGAACTATCTCCCGCCTTACCAGAGATACAATCCAGATGCCGATAGAACTCGTTATTTATCGGTACATCGGGTGCGGTGCTAGGTGCTAATGTGTCGATCAGTAATTCCTTGGGGGTGCTATATTCTGTCCAAGCGTCATCTTCATCTTGTGTTCGTACTTTCCAATACCAGGTCCCATCGGGCAGTTCAGAATAACTTGTGCCCGTGCCAAACTCCCAGCGTTGTTCTGTATTTCTCTGGATACCTGAATCGTACGCGATATTTTCGAATGTACAATCGTTTGCAATGAGCACTTGAAACGCGTTTTGATCCTTCGAGTCACGATCTTGGAATATCCACACAAAGATCGGTCTATTATGAGTTAATATAGATTCATCAATAGGGTCGAGTACTATAGTAGTTGGAAAACAATTATATGATATTTTAAGTTCATCTAACGCAGGTGAGTCAGTAAAAATATTCATATTAAAATAAACTTTATACTGGATCCACCGGTCGCTGTCATGCCCAGACCAGATATTTGTGGGTGAGGAGGTATAATATGTTGCAGCTTTACCATCCGGACCAATAAAGCTTTTATTGTACAATACAGATTTATTATTTGCCGATCTAAGCTGGAACCGAAGATTTGTCTCGGCGGGGATATCCGCCTCCCAGCTTATGGTTTTAAAATCCGGATTAGACCCCGTATCATGGGCTGAAGAAATATATGTTCCGTTTTTAGGGCCTGAATCGTGTTTATATATCCAGGTATCATCGTTATACCAATAGTTCCAATATCCGCCATAAAGTACTACTCTATCGGTTCCCCAAACCGACGCCATTGTATGCCAGTACCCCGAGGTCGGTGTAGCCGATGGATTGGTGGGAGTTTTCTGGGTCCAGGTCTCTGTGATCAAATCATAGACCCAAATATCATCATAGTATGCCCACCAGCCGCCAAAGAGTATCACCTGAGATGTGCCATAAATTGGAGCCATCGCATGATAGGCTCTGGGTTTCGGTTTTTTCGTTATAATTTTTTGGACCCAGGTGTTTTCATCATAATCGTATACCCAGGTATCATCGAGATAACCGGAACCCAGTCCACCGAATAGAACCACCTTATCGGTCCCGTCAATTGACGACATTGCCTGGTACGTTCTAGAGGACGGATTCTGTAATGTATTTCTTTTCGTCCAATTATTCGCATTTAAATCGTACACCCAGGTCTCATTGTAACCACCGCCAAGGAGCAGCACCTTCTTTGTTCCATAAATTGGCGCCATTGAATTATAGGCTCCGTAGAGTGGATGATTTA
>CBFDAW010000738.1:0-1906 GCA_965602865.1 uncultured Thermoplasmata archaeon | reverse complement strand
CTTTAACCAATAAAATTAAAATTGGATTTGTGCTTTATGCTTGCCTCCACCCTCGTCTGCACAGACAAGAAGTGTTCTACCCGTCTTTTGGCACCATCCTACAATATCTTTGGGAAAAGAATCACAATCTGCCAATACCTCCAAGATGTCACCGGGTTGGAGTTCCTTAGCCTTCACCGCTACTTTAAGTATAGGTTGTGGGCATTTGAGACCCAATGTATCTAATGTATGAGTAGCCATATTATATACCTCCTTTATCGTATTTTATCATCTTTTTACTAAAAGTAATGATCTCAAAATGAGAATGTTATTTGAGCATCGCTGATCATTGAGATGAAATTTGTCGCACCAATGATCTCAACACCATCTCTTACTTCATCTTCTTTTATATCTTTTGCTTCAAGTGCAAGCTCGCAAAGATAGATTTTGCCTCCTAATTCCTCGACTCCGCTAACGAGCTCGCCCATATCCGGCAAACCTTTGCCCTTTATTTGCTCAAGCACACCTTTTTTCAATGCAAGGCCACCGCCAGGAGTAAAGAACAAGATTACTTCGTCACCTGATGCGACCGCACTAGAAGCTAACACGAACGACGGATAAAGATTCACCGGTTCGGTACTATTGACAACTATTGCCGTTTTTACCATAATATTCCTCCTTTTTTTGATGTCTGGATTACCCCGTGCTGTTAGGGTAATATTTTTTTTCGATATAAGTGTTGTGGTTTTGCCCAATTAATGCACAACTGACTTAATTAGTAATTGTCTTTGTTAATTATTGAACTTATAAATGTGATATAGTTTAGTATAATTCAATATTATATTTTTAACATATTAATTATTAAACCAGATTAATTATGTAATAGCCGCCTCCAAGAACGCATCGATCATTTCATACAACTGATCATTTCTAAAGCCTTTTTGTTCTAACGCACCAGAAGGACAGATCCCAACGCACGCCCCGCAACCCTTGCAAAGTGCTTCATTTACGGATGCTAGATTCTTCTCTCTGTTCTTAGGATGTACAATAATCTCAATAGCTTTGTATTCGCATATCGCTTCGCAAATCCCGCAGCCATCGCAGACATCCTCATTTACTTTCGCAATGATACCTTCAGCTTCGAGCTCATCCTGAGAAAGCATGGTTAATGCTCTGGCAGCTGCACCACATGCCTGCGATATGCTCTCATCGATGAATTTTGGTCCATGAGCAAGTCCGGCTAAAAATACACCCTCTGTAGAAAAATCCACGGGACGAAGCTTCATGTGTGCCTCTAAAAAGAATTTGTATTTATTGAGGTTAATCTTGAAGAGTTTGGCTATCTCCTCATTATCTGGATTGGGATGCGTACCCGCGCTTAATATTACGAGTTCGGGATGGAGGAGGATATCTCCCCTTAAAACAAAATCAGGTACTGAGACTGTTAATTTCCCATTATTTGTAACCGAAGGTTTATGCTCATCGTCATATCTGATAAATTGCACGCCTTTCTCTGCAGCCTCTCTGAAGAAATCCTCGCGGAAGCCAAATGTACGAATATCTTTATACAAAATATAAACTTTAGCATCTGGTTTCAATTCTTTGATCTTTAACGCGTTCTTCACTGCTTCAGCACAGCAAGTCCGAGAGCACCATTTATATTCTTCCTCGCGGCTGCCCACACATTGTATCATTACCACGGAATTTGCATTGAATTCACCTTTCGCCAGTTTTGCTTCCAATTCACGCTGGGTCATCACATTTGGATCTTGACCATATAGATATTGCTCAGGTTTATATTCCTGCGCGCCTGAAGCTATTATAACTACGCCATGCTCAACAGTTTCTTCGGTGCCATTCGATGCTAAAGTAGATTTAAAGTTACCTACGAAGCCATCAACTTCTTTTAGGGTTGTGTTGGTGAATA
>CBFDAW010000737.1:0-1919 GCA_965602865.1 uncultured Thermoplasmata archaeon | reverse complement strand
TTTCTACGTCCTCATACGCGGTTAGGGTTGGTATTTCCATCTCCAGCTTTGGTGGCAGATTATACTCGACATCCAAGTCAGTGAATTCCAGTTGACCCGGTGTAGAAGATTTGATAATAAAATGAAGGGTTATGGTGTCGCTTTCGGTGTAGACAATATGTTCATTCATTTCATTTACGAGATTATCATTTATTTTATGGTATATAATAGCTGCGTAATCGTATTCGATCGAGTGCCCTATAACTCGGATCAAACCATTATTATCGGATGTGAATCGCAGTGGAACCAACATCATCTCGTTACCGAAATTATCGCGAACTATATTGCATTTTGTACTACTTAATATATCTTTATTTAGAGTTCTTTTGAAATCAGGGACATCCTCTACAAAATTTTCAAATAACCCATTATGCTCCCAGTCAATAGTTCCCGTATCACCGATATCCAACTTGGCGTTCCTCGTGCCTTCTAATTTAGGCGGCGGCGAAGCACCACCATAAAAAGATCTACCCACTTTGGCGATTGATGAATTTGGACCGAAATCAGTTCCACTGCCTTTACCTTCAAAGAAGCATATTTCACTGAATTCCGATGGCCATAACGAACCATTTATGGCAATTACATCTACGTTCCCGTCACCATTATAATCGTAGGCATCACCGCCTTTGTAAGAACCCGCATTTATATTGGTCATTGCTGCGGTTTTAAATGTCCCGGTGCCATTCCCCCCGACAAAGTACATATTCTTGTATGGATCTGTCCATAAGTAGTCACCAACGAGTATATCCGGGTTGGTATCATTATCAAAATCATCTGCAATCACAGAATAAGTATTCGAGGCACCGGCGACCGTTACTGTTGTGGGCGCCAGAAATACACCATTGCCAAGACCTTGATAATAAAAAACACTACCTGACGCACCAGAACACACGAAATCCAAGTTGCCGTCTTTATCAAAGTCTGCGGCATCCTTACCATAAGCACGGGTTGGCCCACCACCGACTAAGGTAGAGGATGTAAATTTACCAGTACCGTCACCAGTGAATAAATAGAGTGTTGCAGCACTACCAGAGGTTATAAAATCGTAATTACCATCGTTGTTGAAATCTCCAGTGGCAAAGTCATAGAAGTACCAACTTGTTGTTATACTCCCGATTCTAACTTTTGAAGCAAAATCATTACCCATGCCCAATTTTTTATAGAGATATAAATTCCCTGACGAGCCTTGACCATAGACCACATCGTAATCGCCATCGTTATCGAAATCGCCCATGCAACAACCACCCCAACAATTACCGCCAACATTCGTATCAATGGGTTCTGGTGGTGCAAAGGAGCCGCCACCTGTGCTCCCGTGATAATATAAATAATTTCCAGGTTGGTTTACACTTACAAAATAATCTTCCTCATAGTTAGTAATTGGCCCTTCCAAAGATAGGCTGGTGCTCGTGACCGTTGCATTACGAGGTAACATGATATAATTATTCCTAATGGTCGAACTTGTTGTGAACTTCAGATATTTTCTGGTGGTATCATCAGAATAATAAATCTGTTTACCCAACGACCCGTAGCCGGTACCTTGGAACTCCCACTCGTTATCTTGATCATTACCCAGATTTATTGTTACATTTCGTGGGTATATACCATTATGATCCTTTCCCGTGACCTTCAAGGACCCAGATAAAATGCTCGCGTTCACCGGAACTTCGATGCTTAAACCAGTGTAATTAATCCCACCGTTTTCGAAAGTAATAATGACCTCGGTATCATCATTGCTAAATCTAATTAATTCTACTGAGTCCACATCCATTGAGGTAAATTGTAACCCGGATAATATTAAAATTAATGTTATTAAAATTATTAAAAATATGTGTAAATAGTGCAACCTACCCATTGTATCACCTTGCTTAAATAGAGAT
>CBFDAW010000736.1:0-1922 GCA_965602865.1 uncultured Thermoplasmata archaeon | reverse complement strand
AACTGGCGAGTTATCGCGAGAGAGGATTGCTAATAGATCCATTGATGAATCTGATGCATACGGTGTCGTGGTCTCTGGGCAGTATCTTGTCGCGCAAGAGATCACACCGACGCAAAATTTGAATGTGACAAGAATCAGTATTCATATGGCAAAACTCGCAACTGACCTGGAAATAGATGTGGAGATCCATCCCGGGCATCCTGAAGGGCAACCGCTGGATGAAATACTCATTAGTAAAACCTTGACAGGTCAGGATCTTGCACAGATTTATAATTGGATAGATATTCCTTTTAATGACCTAACTCTGATGGCCGATACCAATTACTGGATTGTACTCCGCGCAAAAAAGGGTGATGCCAACTGGCATGCGGATGTTAAAAGCCCGATCGGTGGGATGCTTAGATATAGTAAGGACGGCGGCAAGAGTTGGAATAATCATCATATGGATGGATTGTTCAAGATCTTTTACATGATGGATGCCTACGAACCATCACCAGCATTCACGGTCGCCGGCAGACCTAATATTAGATGGAGTTATACGGGTCAATTTAGAGAAGAATACCAGATTCCTGATTTTTCCGATGATTTGAATAGATATCTGGCCACAAATACCGAATATGGTGCGCAGATGTGTAAAGTCCCCTTAGCTTTTTCATCGGAATCCATTGGTTTACTGCACCTATCGGATTTACTAGTAAAATGTGAATTACCCACTTTGGAGATGAAAGAAGAGCTCGAAGGAATTCCACTTAAAGAGCATATTAAAGCCACATTAGACCTATTAGAACAGTTAAAGAATAAATTAACTCTAGTCTTAGATGGATTACCCCTTGAAGCATTGAACGAACAAATCAAGCTTAAAAAGGAAAAATAGAGATTCTTATAATCACTTCAAACTTTTTCTTGTAAAATAATTCGTCATTACTATAATAACCATTCCAATTAGAATTAAAATCCAATCAAAGCTGTTCAAAAAACCCGCTGATTTTGTGTTTTTTACATCCAACTCAATAGAATATGGAATGGAATGCCAATTACCATTGTACGCTTTTACCGAGATTATATATTTACCATTTCCGTAAGAGTTGGTGTCCCAGGAATATTCCCATTCAGATAGATTGCCAATTTTTTCATTAGCCTCCGCTTCTATCCATGGGTCATCGCCTATCTTAACCAGTATTTCTTTGACATTTTCTCCATAGCTTGTGCCTTTTATTATTATCGTATCTTGAACTTGTGAACCATTGCTTGGGGTAATAATCGTAGCGCCGATATTTACAACTTTCAACGGTAGCTCGAATTCGTTTGAGTATTCGATACCGTCATAAGATCGAATGTAGACTTTATGCAAACCATTTTCAACGGTAGTTGTGTCCCACAAGAAACTCCATTCATCAGCACCATCATTTAACGACCAAGCACCATCATCGATCCTATCTTCAATCGCCTGGATATTACCTTTGGTAACTGTGGCGGTGCCTGAAATTGTTACTATATTATACACCTCATCAAACATATTGTGGGATAATATATTGACGGTTTGATAATCCTCACCCACCGCTTTCCGAACCGCTTCATAGGCGTCTACTATACCCCAACCATAGTCCTTATTGTATTTTGGATCGTTTACGCTATGGTAAGGCTTACCACGCGCTTCCGAGGTGTCATGCAGGATTTGCATAACCTGGTCGGGTGTAAGCTCAGGCTTAGCCTCAAGCATTAGTGCCACTAAACCTGCAACATGTGGACAAGCCATAGAAGTACCATCCAGGGATATATACCCTAAACCTGATGTACCCACCACAGATCCCCATGCGGACATAATGTCAACCCCAGGTGCCACTACATCAGGTTTATACTCATCAACCTCATCGTTGTCACCATCATCAGCTCTTGGGCCACGGCTGGAAAAATCGGCGATT
>CBFDAW010000735.1:0-1922 GCA_965602865.1 uncultured Thermoplasmata archaeon | reverse complement strand
CCCCAACAGCTAAAAATCAAAAGGATTTTACCAACACCGTTTGTTCCGCACACTTTTTTCTCTTGGTATTAATTGCTCTTGGATCCTTTTAACCAATATGGATTCGATATATCACCAAAGGTCGATAATGCGGCAATTGCGCCTTCGGAAACTGCAGTTACGATCTGGCGTACACCACCGGTTATATCACCAGCAGCGTATATCCGAGGAATATTTGTCCTGCAACCACGGTCAACTTCTATGAAACCACCCTCTGATAATTTTATACCCCGCTCACCAGCCAATTTCGAATTTGGCACCTCTCCGATCGCGATAAAGACGCCTTCGACTGTATGTATCTTAGATTTTTTGGTTTTTTCATTCTTAATCTTTACACCCGTAATTTTATTTTCATTCCCCACGATCTCCTCCAAAACAGAATTCCACAGTACAGGAATATTCTCACGTTTTATTGAATCTTGTAGGTATTTCTCAGCCCTGAATGCATCCCGGCGATGTATGATTGCCACCTTGGCACCCAAATTCTTTAGATAAAGCGCATCGGTCAGTGCGGAATTTCCGCCACCAACCATGGTTACTTTTTTTCCCTTGAAAAAATAACCGTCGCATGTGGCGCAGTAACTGACACCATGACCACTGTATTTCTCCTCACCGGGTATACCCAGTTTACGATACCCCGCACCGGTAGCGATTATCAACGCTTTTCCGAGATATCTTTGGCGATTAGTAAGTGCTTCTATCTTTTTCCCAGCCTTGATCTCCATGACTTCTTCACCTTCATGGATATCAATATAATTCTTTGCTTGTACACTGATTAGGTCCATTAATTTTTTTCCGGCAATATTTGTGAATTTGAGCAAAAAACTACACTTAAGATGTTATATGGATCATTTTCACCTTCCTTTATAAATACCTCGAGGTTTACGGGTTCTTTTAAATCTTTGAACCGTTCAATAAGTTGTTTGCGAGTCTCGGGTGGGATGAACCACTCATCCTTTTTTCGTTGATTTTTTTTATGATGGATTAATTCTCCGTTAAAATATCCTCATCATATTTTTCTTCCAGCATTCGAAGATGCTCGATCTCCCATTTGTAAAGCGTTTCAAAGGTCTTTTGTAAATCTTTATTAGTGGTCATGGATTTCAAGAAATCGAATAACTCACACGCCTTTTCCTCACGCTTCATTGCAACGATGAGTGCCTCTTGATAACCCATGGTCGGTTTCACATTCTGTGGTAGCAGATATTTACTTAGACCATAATCCTTTTCTTTTCCCTTGCTTTTAGTTAATGACTCCACCTTGTTCGCACCACCCTCGAGCTTTTTCAGTTCCTTTACCAGAATATTCTTATGCTTAACTTCCTCCTTGCCTAAATTTCTAAATAAAGTCTTAAGTGGTTTAAACATGACCGTTCTCTCTGCATTTTTATAAAACGCAAACGAATCTTCTTCTTTTTTCAATGCGATCGATAACGCATTCAAATTTTCTTTATCATCTTTATTCATTTTTACCATGACTAACCCTCCGGGCAATCCAATTCTTACTCTTTTATTGTTCCCCGATACCAGATTGCTAATTTATGAACTACCAAAAGATATTTTCGTGATTTAAAGGTATCGTTTAATAAAAAATTGTTTAAGTGAGTACCATTCGTGCAATGCAATTTTTTATTTTCCTAATTCTTCTTAATGAGTCTTATAGCTTGCTCGGGACACTTTTCAATGCATATGCCACATTCCGTACATTTATCTATATTAACTGGGTATGAGCGTTTATCCTTAGTAGCATATCTCGGTTCAGGGCAAATACCGGATGCTTTAGTCTCCTCACAAAATTGGATTTGGTCCAGGTTTCGGATTTCGAAAATACCCTCGGGACAGACCTCAACACAAACAGCTTTACCAGTACATTTGTTATAATC
>CBFDAW010000734.1:0-1922 GCA_965602865.1 uncultured Thermoplasmata archaeon | reverse complement strand
TATCCGGTTAACAGTGCAGTAAATGTTTCTTCAACAATGGAGATCAATATTACCTTTAACGAGCCAATAAATCCCAGTACTCTTACAGCTTCTAGTTTCATAGTAAAGGATAGCGGTTCAAATTCTGTTTCCGGCGTCATCTCCTATGATGCAGTAACAAAAACTGCGATCTTCAAGCCAGTCGCCGACCTAAAACGAAGTGAAGGCTATACTGTAACGCTCACTACAGGTGTTCAAGATTATTGGACCAATGCACTAGATGGTAATTTGAACAATATTTCGGATGGTTCGCCGGAGGATGATTTTTACTGGAGCTTCACAACGTCTTCGAATAATCCACCCACTCTTACAGATCCGAGTCTGACACCCATCGTGGGCAGCAGCTCAACCGAGTTTGAATTCAAGGTGGTCTATACCGACCTGGATGACGATACCCCTGAGGTCGATCCGGGTTATATCCTGGTATTTATTGACGATGACTTAATTGGTCGTACAATGATCTTGAATACCTCGGCGCCATTAAATTTACGAGATGGGAAATACGATAATGGTGAAGAGTATATTTACTCCGCCACATTTTCAACCTACGGTCTGCATAAATATAAATTCGTTTGTTTTGACGGAATCGATCAAATTGAAACATTGTTTTACAATGATCCAATGATCCTCGCTGAACCGGTTATTGCCCCGATCGGCGCGCTTGACGCTTATGAAGATATTGACCTAATTTTACCACTGGCAGATAAACTCCATGATGAGGATACCAACTTAGTGGATCTTATAATTAACATAAATTCAAGCTATGCGACTATAAATGGTCTAAACATTACCTTCAATTATCCAAACGAATTCAATTATCCAAGTGGTATGGATTATGAGCTCGTTGCGATTAATGTGTCGGATTTGGTTCATAATATAACCCAGGATGTTAAGGTTAATGTTCATGCTATCAACGACCCGCCTCAGCTCACCGGCGTGCCAGATATACAGATCATGGAGGATGAATACTATTACCTGGATGTTACGCCCTATTTAACTGATGTGGATCATGAACTTGACCAGCTTACGGTAACTGAAAATTCGAGCTACGCTACAGTTAACGAGAGAAATATTACATTTTATTATCCCAACGATTCCGCGGTGTTATCAGAATATATAGAGATCAACGTTTCGGATGGTGAGCTCTTTGGTGCACAACATATATTAGTCACGATAATCCCGGGTGGTGCACAATTCGTGTTTTTACCAATCCCGGAGCAGAATGCAACAGAGGATATCGAGCTAATAATTGATATAACAGATTATATCATGTTAATTGGTGATTTAGGGTTTGATGATCTGGAGCTTGAAACCAGCTCGAGCTATTGTTCGATATCTAAGTCAGAGTTGAGGTTTAATTATTCGAACTCGTTCAATTATCCAAGCGGTCGTAGTACCGAACTTGTGCAGGTCAATGTATCCACAGCATCCCAGTTAGAGACTCAGAGCTTAAAAGTCAATGTCCAGGCAGTGAATGACGGTTCAAAGCTCACGGTGCAAAACGCTCCAATAATCGCTTTAGAGAATGCTACGATTTTTTTCCAAGTCAGTTATCTTGATGTAGACGGCACAGAGGAACCAATAGTGTCCGTTATAATATATGAGTCCGAATACCAGATGAATCTTAGTTCTGGCGACATTCACGTTGAAGGTGCGGTTTTCGAACTTGAATTAGCACTACGACCCGGTGAATACGAATACTTCTATTTGGCAAACGACGGGGAATTTGAAATTAATAGTGTCTTTAAAACCAAATCATACAACTTAAAGGTAATCAAATCTTCAGAATCCGAGATCGATACCGATGGCGACACCATGCCTGATGCCTGGGAGCTACAATTCGAGCTAGACCCAAATGATCCCTCAGTCGCAACCGAGGACAC
>CBFDAW010000733.1:0-1928 GCA_965602865.1 uncultured Thermoplasmata archaeon | reverse complement strand
CATTTTTCGATGTGAAGGCCAGAATAATATCAATGTTACAATTTTCCAGGAGAACGGGAGTGTGACATTAATCCCAAATGAGAACTGGAATGGCAAAGAGACCTTAACTTTCTACGCTAATGACTCAGTTTACGAGATATACGATCATGTGCTGATCACTGTTACCGAGGTAAATGACGCGCCAGGGCCAGCGGAGATTATGGCACCAAAAGATGGTATTGAAATTGATGATGGCGTAACTATTGATTTTGAAGGTAAGTGTAATGACCCAGATATACCATACGGTCATGGGGATTTACTTTTTTTCAAATGGTACTCCAATATAACAAAAGAAATTGGAGATGGAGAAATTCTAAATGATATTCTACTACCAATAGGAGACCACCTCATCACATTAGAAGTTACAGATTTTGCGGGTGAGAGCACAACAGCTTCTATACATGTATTTGTTCTTGAGACGCTTCAATCCGACACCGACGGTGACGGTATGCCAAATATGTGGGAGCGCGAACATGGACTCGATCTGGAAGATGTGAATGATGCGAATAAGGATCCTGATAATGACAAACTGCCTAATATTGGTGAATATATAATGGGCACGGATCCGCAAGAGCTAGATACTGATAAAGATGGATTATCGGATGGTGATGAAATTAATATTTTTCATACAAATGCTACCAATCCTGATACGGATGGTGACGGACATAATGATGGGGAAGATGCCTATCCATTAGACTCTGGTAGATGGCAGAAAGAAAAAAACAATATATGGGCCATTTTGGCAGTGATTATAATTATTGCTATCGTAATAATAGTCCTAATGTTTTTGTTCGTAATTAAACCCCGTAAAGAGAAAGGTAAGTTAAGTGAAATTGTAAATAAAACGCCAGTATCTATCCGTAAACCTCAAAATCTGCAACCGCAGGTACAGGTACAACCGCCACTCAAAATATACCCCCTCACTAGAACTACGCCTACAGTAAAGCAACCGCAACCACAACCACAGGCAATAGGAGGTAGACCTATGGGGCCCTCAACCACGCAACAATTATTGGAGCAGGTTCGAACAACACCAACTATTGCGACATTACCGCCGCAGTTACCTCCGGGGCCAACAATAACGCAGGTAAAACCACCGGGGCAAACAGTTGCACAACCACAACCGAGTGAAACAACTACTGATGATGAAAAGAAGGAGGAGGTGTAAAACACGAAATCAAAGCTTAAGAATAAAATAACTTCTATATACATCATATTCCTATCAATCACCGCAGGGTTCGTAGGTCTGCTGGTATCCCCAAGTACGTTGGATTACACAGGCGTCGCCAAGGCAAAAACTATTGTAGTGGATCCTGGCGGTGGGATGCAATATACTTCAATACAAGCTGCAATTGATGATGCATACCCGGGTGATTACATCAGGGTATATGCTGGCACTTTTAATGAAAATCTTAACATAGACAAAGAACTCACACTATTTGGAGATGATGTCCAAAGAACAATTGTTGATGGTAGTGGGACTGGTAATACTATTCTAATTACAGCAGATAATGTTAGTATTAGACAATTTACAGTTATTAATAGTGGCTCGGGAACTTCTAATGCCGGGATAAGGATTAATAACGCTAAAAATTGCAATATTTCTAATAACAATGTATCATTTAATAACAAAGATGGGATACGACTCTATCAATCATCAGAGATTAAACTTCATAATAATATTGTATCATCGAATGATAGATACGGGATATATCTTGATGAATCTACATTCAATTCAATTGAAGGCAATTCTGTTTTATTAAATCTATATACAGGTATTGAACTTGAGAGCTCCAATGATAACTTTATTATAAATAATAAAGCTTCTGGAACCGTTGGATACTCTGACTTCTTTGATGACTATGGGGAGGGCATAAGTATCTCTTATT
>CBFDAW010000732.1:0-1930 GCA_965602865.1 uncultured Thermoplasmata archaeon | reverse complement strand
ATGAGAACATACCCGATTCATCAAGTACAGAGGATTCTGATAAAAAAGAAGACGATCAATTAACGTTTTATATTATTTTGAGTGTATTAATCATTATTGTAGCATTAGTAATTGTTTTTCTGTTCTTTCGAAAAAAGAAACGAGCGGGATCGGGATCACCCGTAGAACCAGACAAGCCGGTAACTATGGTAGCCTCAGCACCATCAGTACTATCGACCCCCTCCGCCACATCGGTCCCCTCCGCACCATCCGCCCCCTACGAACCTTTCGCATCCTCGGAACCACCAAGACAGCCCCCCTCTACTTCTTCAACGCCGCTTGTGTCCACCACATCACAGCCAATATATCCCGCGGCATATTCATACTCACCGCCTTTTCGTTGCGAGCGTTGTGGGGCAAGCATCATGGCGCAAGATCGATGTCCATATTGTGGTTGGGTTCGAGAGCAGGTTGGAAGATATTAATTGGTTCGAACGGGAATTTGGTTTACATTTGATTATGCATGATACTAAATAATATAAACCAAATCGTATTTACCACTCATTATGGGTCGATATAAGTTATATTGTCCAGCCTGTAAGATGAAGTTTGATGATAATTTCACAAACTTTTGTGTGCGTTGTGAGAAATCAGGACCTTTACTCAAGGTTGTGTATGAAGATAAGCAATTAAAATCCTTGAACATACCCAGTTTTTGGAAATTTTTACCCTGGTTGCCCTGTCATAAGTTGAACAATAAATTCGAAACTGAAACTATAGTGTATAAGAGCACGGGATTGGCACATGAACTGGGCTTGAAAAATCTATACATTGCATTTAATGGTTATTTTCCCGAAAAAAACGCAAAAATGCTCACCTGTACCTTCAAGGAATTAGAAGCGCCGCCCACTTTCCAAAGAGCAAAAGAAAAATCTATCGATAGCTTGGTGATTGCTTCAGCGGGCAATACAGCTAAAGCATTCATGTACGCAGCCAAGTATTATGATATTGCGTTATATGTAGTAGTTCCCTATATCTACAGGAATTTATTGGCATTACCTTTTCAGGTGCCGGATAACGTTATCGTTATTGCAATTAATAACGGTAGTGATTATTCAGATTCTATCTCATTTGCAAGTCGCATTACTGAAGAATTGGGCATTGTAAATGAGGGCGGTGTACGTAATGTTGCCCGACGCGACGGTATGGGAACGGTTATGCTCGAAGCAGTTTCACATATGACCAGATTACCCGATCATTATTTTCAGGCAATCGGGAGCGGAACCGGTGCAATTGCAGTTTTCGAAGCTTCAGAAAGGGTGATAATTGACGGACGATTTCCTGGAAAGTTGCCAGAATTACATTTGTCCCAAAACCAACCATTTACTCCAGTGGTCAATGCGTGGTCCAGCGGATCAAATGAACTTATTTTTACGAATGAAACCGAGCAGCGTAGTGCGATTAGTTCGGTGTATGCCAAAGTTCTTACCAATCGCAATCCACCATATTCTGTTGGCGGTGGCGTATATGATATCTTAAAAAAAAGTAATGGTACAATGTACGCAATCGATAACAACGAAGCGCACTCCGCCGGTAAATTGTACGAAACCACCGAGGGCGTCGATCTAGTCCCGGCATCGTGTGTAGTGGTTGCCAGCCTACTTAAAGCGTTGGAGAATAAGGCTATAGACCCGGAAGATGTAATATTACTGAACATTACCGGCGGCGGCGAAAAACGATTATGGGAAGATTTTGAGAAAATAATTGTTGAGCCAGATCTAATTTGTAAAAATGATATTAACACTGAAGAATTAAAAGAGGTTATTGAATTAGGGGGCTCCTCAGTAGTATTTCAAGACCTTAAAACATGGGTAGAGGAGATAATAATGGGACAGATTAACCTTGCACTTGCACCACTAAAAAACGAACTATCTCATATTACCAATACCAT
>CBFDAW010000731.1:0-1936 GCA_965602865.1 uncultured Thermoplasmata archaeon | reverse complement strand
TAATGCTCAGTCTCAGATTGGATATGGAGTCATCGCTTTGTAAAGTAGCCCGAAGATCGATATTATATGTTCCAATAAGTGTATTTTCATGTGGTGTGATCTTCATATTGATATATTGTTTGCCATTTGGCGGTAATAGGATATCATACAACGAATCAATCAATATTTCCCAGTTATCTGGTTTATTTACGATTTCGATGTCCGCGGAGTCCATATCATTTCCTAGGTTCGACAATTCCAGGTAAAGAAATTTTTCCATCCCGGGGTCTGAGGTTATTTCGCTATTTTGAGTATTAAGTAAAATCCCGTACACTCGATTAACTCTGATATTCAGATCTAGGTCATCTTTCACAGATTTATCAGAGCTTATGCAATCTGCGATCATGGTTAAATTATATTCACCAACTACTGTGCCCGTAGCTACATGAATAATTGTATCGAGTTCGAGTTCGGTGAATGGTTCGATTGAAAAGGTGGTATTCATTCGTGCTGCAGATTTGAACCAGACCATCCAATGTTCGGGCAAATTTGGGATATTTAACAAGTAGGTTTCCAAATGATTACCCTTGTTTGCTAAGGTAGTTTTGAAAGTTATATTAATCCCAGGATCGGTTGAAAGTATATTATTTGTACATTTTAGATTCAAATCAAAGACCCGAAAGACATTAACTTGTAATTCCAAGTTTTTGGTATTTCCTGATCCCGCTGATTTGGCTTTGATGGTAAAATTATATACCTTCGCCACCGTCTCTTTCGGGACATTTAATTTTACTTTCACGTCCAAGTGAGAATATGGAGCAATAATTAATTTTGATTTATTAAAAGTGTAATCCCATTTGTTCTCTGGTGCAATTATCTCCCCCGGGTCTAACTTATGCTCCAAGCCCAGTGTAATAGTGTCTTCACCGTTACCAAGGTTGTAGACTTTGAATGTAAAATTGATATACCCATCCGGATACTGAGCACCTGAAGCATTAGACCTTGAATTAGAGAGTATATTCAAACCATAGATGTGGTCCACGGTGGTTGCTGTTTCCAAACAAAGTGTGCGTTTGATATTAGCCAATGACGCTATAATTTTAACTTTCCCTTTAAACCCTGCTATTGCCTTGGCATCTACGCTCACGGTCAATGTTATATTTGTGTTTTGACCAGGATTAAGGTTAATGATACTTTCAGAGAATTTCGCTTTCCAGTTCTTTGGGATATTTTCGGCGTTCAATTCGATTTGCCGGTTCTGGATATCCGTGTTCTCTATTTGAAGTTTATACTCAATACTTTCACCAGGTTTTGCAGTGCTTTTGTTATTATCGCATTTTATATTATAAAGTGCAGTTGGTAACCCGCCTAATAAAACGCTTGGATCTCCGAAATAATTGTATTCCACGAGAGTTTTGAAATTCGCCGCTCCACCTGAGCCCACATTTCGTAGATAATCTATTTTAGCATATGTCAGGAGCTCTCCAGCAACCTCAGTGGTTTTGTCAAAGTTGTGATACAATCTAAGATTAAGATATCCTGAGACTCCATTGATATGGCTAGTTCCCACGCCACCGTATGCAATCCGTGACGATGCTACCACACCAACACCGCCTCCGTTGGGATTTAAGATAGTTTTTTCCGCTATACAATCGCTACTGCCTTGGTCAAATTCCCCGGTTAAACATGCATCATAGTTTACAAACGCCAGTTTATTACCATTTGTCAAGGAACTCACATCTGAGTCGGTAAATGTGCCTCCCCAACTGGAATGTAACCCATGATCGGAAAAACTAACAAACGCTGCGCCTTCATTCCAGTTAGTTTTGACATTTTGAGTCGTCAATGTATCATCCGATTCGTATAATTTTATGACATTGAAATCTGTTAGGTAATCGTCCGCTATACAATCCGATAAATATTCACCTTCAGCTACTCCACTACCGGTATTGAAAGT
>CBFDAW010000730.1:0-1940 GCA_965602865.1 uncultured Thermoplasmata archaeon | reverse complement strand
ATAAACGCAGGAGCTGAAATAGGAATGAATAAAATTAAAAGTCCCAATGATTTGGAATTATTGAAACAATCAATAACAAAATCGGAAGATCCTAATAAATTAACAATTTTGATTTCCACAAAAGCAACCTGTTGCCGGCTTCAAGGAAGTGATGCGGTAACTTCAAAATTAAAAGCCGAGATAGAAAAAATGAATTTAACGAATAAAGTAAAGGTAATCACCACAGGCTGCCTGGGATTTTGTGAGCTAGAACCAATAATCATTATTAAACCACAAGGTATTCTATACAAGAAAGTAAAAGTCGATGATATCCCAGAAATAGTTACCAAAACGATCCTTGAGGGGAAGATTCAAAAAAGAATGTTATACGTAAATCCCATTGATAATAAGGAAATAAAATTGGAAAACGATATACCTTTTTATAAATACCAAAAACGAATTATTTTAAGCAATAATGCAAAGATCGATCCTGAAAATATTGAAGATTATATTGGAATAGGTGGTTATTCTGCACTCGCCAAGTTATTGACGAGAAAGAATCCGGATAAAATAATCGAAGAAATAATAAAATCAGGTCTAAGGGGTCGTGGTGGTGCAGGTTTTCCAACGGGAAGAAAATGGGACTCATGTAGAAGAGCGAAAGCCACGGATGGAATTAAATATATTATTTGTAACGCAGATGAGGGAGATCCTGGGGCGTATATGGACCGGAGCTTATTAGAAAGCAATCCACACAGCGTTTTAGAAGGCATGATTATAGGCGCATACGCGATCGGTGCAAATGATGGATATATTTATATCAGAAATGAATATGAATTAGCGGTCCAGACATTGAAAAATGCACTTCAACAAGCTATGAGATATGGATTCTTAGGTAAAAATATATTAGGGTCTGGGTTCAATTTTTCAATAAAACTTAGCCGCGGCGGTGGTGCTTTTGTGTGCGGTGAATCCACCGCGCTTATGGCATCAATAGAGGGAAAGCCGGGTGAGCCGCGAGCTAAACATATACATACAACCGAAAAAGGGCTCTGGGACCGACCCAGTAACCTAAATAATGTAGAGACCTGGGCAAATATACCACTGATCTTTAATAAAGGGACGGATTGGTATACAAAAATAGGTACGGCACAAAGTAAAGGCACTAAAATCTTCTCACTCGTTGGAAAGATCAATAATACAGGTTTAGTAGAAGTACCCATGGGCACGACATTAAAGGATATAATCTTTAAAATTGGTGGTGGGATACCCCAAGGTAAAAAGTTTAAAGCTGTTCAGACAGGTGGCCCGTCCGGTGGTTGCATACCTGAACAATTTCTCGATCTTCCGGTGGATTATGACAAGCTAACCGAAGTAGGTTCCATGATGGGATCGGGCGGTATGATTGTAATGGATGAAAATACATGTATGGTGGATGTAGCCAAATATTTCTTAAATTTCCTTAAGGATGAATCATGTGGTAAATGTGTACCATGCCGTGAGGGTATTATACAAATGCATGCAATTCTAACAGATATTTGCACTGGAGTAGGCAAAGAAGGAGATATTGAGCTCTTAGAAGAACTTGGCGAGGTCGTAAAAAACCTATCACTTTGTCAACTCGGCGGCTCAGCACCTAACCCCGTGTTATCAACTTTAAAATATTTCAGGAATGAATATGAGGCTCATATTAAGGATAACCGTTGCCCTGGTGGAGTATGTAAAGCACTTATCACTTACGAGATCGACACTGCGCTTTGTACGGGGTGTCATGCGTGTTTCAAGCAATGTCCGCAAAATGCAATCACCGGAGAAAAGAAGAAACCACATTATATCGATGTTGAGAAATGCATTAGATGTGGTGTATGCCAGGATATCTGTAAATTTGATGCAGTTAAACTTAAATGAGAATAATACAAGGAAAGGTAATAATGATAAAATTAAAAATAAATTGAAAAGAA
>CBFDAW010000729.1:0-1946 GCA_965602865.1 uncultured Thermoplasmata archaeon | reverse complement strand
CATGAATCTAAAAGATGCACGAAGATATTTAGGATGATGTAATAACCACGGAAGCATTACCCTAGCCAAATACGGATCGAGATCGGTGGTAATGCTATCTTCGATCTTTTTTGATATTATTTTATTTTTATTCATCTCTGGGTTATTGATTTTCATCAAAGCCGGGTATCTCGTGCTAATACAATAAATTTTTGACGAAAATATTAAATAATGAGGGGAAGGATTGTCTGAAGTTCATGTTAGAAGATGCTTTGGATAAAGAGCAATTATAAAATGAAATTTATGAAATTTTTATCGAAAACTATGCAAAAGTAGCAAAGCAAAGTGATTTGAGTTGGCTAATAAAAACAAAATTCCTGTATTACGCAAATTGGGAATATCGGTCTCAGAATTTTTAAAGTTAAAAGTTAAATTTTAAAATTACTTTTAACTTTTACAATTTCAAATTTCCAATTACCAAATCAATAATTTTTTAGTATTCTTCCTAAATCCTTCAAATTTAATAGTACTAAATTGTAATAAGAATCCTATTATACGGGCTTTACAGAATCCAAAGTACCGTTCTTCACTCCAATATAATAAACAGGTGGTTGGTTCGGTATTTCTATTCTTTGAAAAAAGCCATTAACATCCACAACCAATCCTAATCCTAATTTATCTAATTCCTCCCGGGTAAAACCAACCATACGCACCTCCACTTCTCCCGGTTGGTTAGCCTTGGAGCTCCGAATCCAAAAAATGTCCTTAGAAAGCCCGAGCCGGCTTATATTACCTTTTTTAACACTTACAAATGTTTCTAAAAAGCGCTGAGGTTCAAGTATTAATTGGTCTGTAGTTACCTCGATATATTCTTCAGGTCTAGGTGCTGGGCCAGGCGGTTTATCAGGTGGACCTTTTTCTCCTAGTTCTCTAAGATCTTGAAAATGGTTTTCCGCCGGGATGATACCAACGAATACAAAACTGAACACGATCAGTATGACAAATGCTCCGGCTAATAAATTTGGCCGCTTAGTATTTTTACCTGGGTTATTAGCGATAGGATTTCGTCTAAATGCAATCTTATCGATAGCTACACCTGCAAATAATGTAATTGCGGGTAGTGCTGGCATGAAATACCGCGGCTCATGGACCACATCTATCAAATGAGCATACATAGATACCCATGATAATGACATATAGGTTAGAAATATTATAACGACCCAGGGCAGCAGTAACCACAAATACGGACTTCTCCTTAGAACAATAATGCCAAACGGTAAGAATAACAGATATGGCATACGATTCAGAAATACTGGTGTGAGCTCGAACAAGTTATCTGAGATTGCGTTTAATCTACCCTCTGAATCACTGGCCCAGCCGGTTGACTGGTTCCTGGCAGCTAGACCTTGCTCGGGGTTAAACTCATTCACCGGCGTTGCATCATAGCCTGACTTGAACGGAGCGCCAAAATATTCATTATTATAGTTCATTAATGGAATAATTATTAATATCAACCCAATGAAGAAACATATAAGAAGCAGATACAAATATTTTGATTCTTTAACCGCTTTCAGAAACTGGTGCTTCCTTAGGGTTTGCCAATTTTGTTTGATATAATATGCACATAAGAATAAAATCGGCGCAACCAGCACCAGCGCAACAGGATATCTCGTGGATATTGACGCGCCTAAAGCCAATCCAGAGCCAAAGGCGAGAGACAAACTAATAATTAAAACCTTAATTGTATTTTTTCTATCCTTCTCTTCCTCATTTTTCAGAGTTTTATGTTTATTGATCTGGTAATTACCCTCAACCAGCAACCACATGGACAAGATCAGCAAATGCATAGTGGAAGCATCCGTCCACCAGAAACGGTGCCACATCACTATTACCGTTAGGTTCGTCAAAACCAGTATAGCAGCAATCGCTCCCACACGCCAGTTTAGAAGCCGGCGACCGAGCATATA
>CBFDAW010000728.1:0-1947 GCA_965602865.1 uncultured Thermoplasmata archaeon | reverse complement strand
ATATTAGTTTTAAGGGAGCCAGATTATGTAGCTAGTTTTACAGATAATTCAACAGGTTTGCCATCAACAGGTGCATATAACTTTGTCGCATTTGGTGATATTAACAACGATGGAAAAATTGATATTGCCTCCGGAGGTGAGGACCGCTCATCAACTACACAAGGATTATATGCATATACTGGAAATAGTGGTACCTCCTGGTCGTCTGCTTCTACGGGGCTTTGGACTGGTAATTCATGGGGTGGTGTGCAGCTTGCTGATGCGGATGGTGATGGAAGCATAGAGCTTTACGCTACTGATGAACATTGGGGCACGGTTAATAGCTCAGGATTAAAAGTATTTGAATATCGCAGCAATGTCTGGACAGATTCAACAACTCATGTCAGTACCCCATTATCATCCGGTCGACCTGATAATGTAATAGTAGAAGATATTACAGGTGATAATAAACTTGACTTGGTCGTATCTAATAGTACCAGTGGTTTAGCCTATTTTGAAAATACAGGTGGTAACCCAGTAGTTTGGAAAAATAAAGCGAATGGTTTGGGTACTACTAATGAATATACTACATTTGCTATTGCGGATATGAATAAAGACGGTCTAAAAGATATTGTTGCTTGTGATTATAGTGGTGGAGAACATCTATTTATACAACGCTCGTCAGGTACCCTATGGGCGGAATACAGTACAAGTCTAGGAGTTTCTGCAAATGTACTTGGTGTTGCTTTAGGAGATGTAAATGGTGATACTCATATGGATATTGTTTACGGCCGTCAAGGTAATGGATTAGTATGCTTGCTAGGTAACAGTGGTGGCGGTTCTGGTGGCACATCGTTCTCATGGACAGCCGCAAATACGAATTTACCTACAAGTGGCCAATACTGGCAAATAGCTTTAGCCGATATTGATCTGGACGGAGATTTAGATTTAATTGGACCTAGTTCACCAACCAGTAATAGAGGTATTGAGATTTATCTTGGTAACGGCAGCACCACACCGGGTTTAAACTTAGGTTGGACAAAGGCTTCAAATACGAATCTCCCCACAACAGGTAATTATGCTAGTGTAAACTGTTATGACATTAATAATGATGGCTCCCCAGATATTGCAGCTGCTAGCTGGGGGAACGGTTTAAAATGTTACATAAATAATCTTTCAGGCAATTTCGACCTCACACCACCTGGCGCAGTCACCGACCTTATAGCTACAGATAATTCAACCAATAGCATCACCGTGAACTGGAGCGCACCGGCGGATAACGGCACGGTACCTGCCTCGGGAGCCGTGCAGCAATACGACATTCGGTATTCTACCAGCACCATTACATTGGGAAATTGGGATAGTGCAACGGAATGCATCGGCGAGCCCGTACCAGCCTTACCTGGCACGGCCCAAGGATTCAAGGTTCCGGGCTTAGCAACGGGGACTCAATATTATATCGCGCTCCGCAGTGAGGATGAACGACCAAATCTATCACAATTGTCAAATCTAGTTATTCATACAACTTTGGGTGTGACCGACAATACTCGCCCCGGTAAGATCACGGACCTACAAGCCATTAATCCGACAAATAACACAATTAATCTCACCTGGACCGCAACGGCGGATAATGGCTCGGACCCCGCCTCTGGATCGGTCACAGAATACGATATTAGATATTACTCCTCTCCTATCACGAACGCTACTTGGGCCTCAGCCACCATTATCCCCCAAACCATCACACCCGCTAACCCTGGCACATTAGAGAAATTTGAAGTGACAAGTCTGCAACCTGTGACCACATATTACTTCGCAATCAAAGCGCGAGATGAGAAACCTAACTGGGGCTGGATCTCCAACCCAGCAATGAACACGACCTTACCCAATCCGGATTTAATACCACCAGGCCCGGTAACAGACTTATTCGCAACAGAACCAACGGATATCTCCATTGATCTAACCTGGACC
>CBFDAW010000727.1:0-1954 GCA_965602865.1 uncultured Thermoplasmata archaeon | reverse complement strand
AGCGGACCCGTATCGTTTATGAAAGTATATAATGCCGCCACCGAGACCATTAAACAAGGTGGTACACGACGCGGGGCGAACATGGGTATATTACGGATAGATCATCCTGACATAATGGATTTCATAACCTCTAAGCAAAATACCAAAGTTCTGACGAACTTCAATATCTCAGTCGCCATAACTGATGAATTTATAGTGGCAAAAAATAATAGGCGCAAGTATGATCTCATAAACCCACGCACGGGTCAAATAACAGAAAGAGTATCTGCCCAAGAGGTGTTCCATAAGATAGTTGAGATGTCCTGGTCGACCGGTGAGCCAGGGGTGATATTTATTGATACAATAAATAGACACAATCCCACACCCCAGCTAGGCAGTATCGAGAGCACCAACCCATGTGGTGAGGTGCCGTTATTACCGTATGAATCGTGCAATCTTGGCTCGATTAATCTTTCTCAGATGGTAAAACTGACAAAATATTCGGAAATTAACTGGGAAAAATTAAAACACACAATCCATATTGCAGTTCGCTTTCTGGACAATGTTATTGATATGAATAGATATCCGCTGAAAAAGATTGAGGAAATCACAAAAGCAAACCGTAAGATCGGGCTCGGTGTGATGGGTTTTGCGGATATGTTAATACGACTGGGGATACCTTATGACTCGAAATTCGCACTTGAAAGTGCTAAGAAAGTGATGAAATTCATTCAACACGAGGCTCGAAATGCATCGGCGGCACTTGCAGACGAGCGCGGAGTGTTTTCAAACTTTAAAGGAAGTATATATGATAATAAATTAAAATGTAAACTCCGCAACGCTACGGTGACATCAATTGCGCCTACAGGCACAATAAGCATCATTGCCGGTTGCTCAAGCGGTATTGAACCGGTATACGCGATTACATATATCAGGAATGTCCTGGATCATGATAAACTCATTGAGATCCATCGGTTATTCAAGGAGATCGCCGAGCATGAGGGTGTCTATAGCGAACATCTCATCCATGAGATCACCGCACATAGAGGGTCAGTGCAAAGGGTAAAGGGCATCCCCAATAAGGTTAAGAGGTTATTTACCACGGCTCATGATATCGCACCCGAGTGGCATATACGCATCCAAGCGGCATTCCAAGAGTACACAGATAATTCAGTTTCGAAGACTATTAATTTCCCGAGCTCTGCAACGATGGAAGATATAGAAAACGCCTATAAGGTTGCCTATCGACTTGGATGTAAAGGGCTTACGGTCTATCGTGATGGTTCACGGAAGGATCAGGTTCTATCTATTCAAGGTGATAAAACGAATGGAAAAAATATTAATGTTGATACAATATCTAAGAAACAGATCACGGGTGATAGTACGGCAAAAAAATCGACAAAAATTAAAGAGATAACGAATTCAAAAAAGCTCACCCCCCGCCCTCGCCCACACGTCACCGCGGGCGTTACCGAAAAGATGAAGACCGGCTGCGGGAATTTATATGTCACAATTAATAAAGATGACACTGGTTTATGCGAAGTCTTCACACGCATGGGCAAATCAGGCGGCTGTGCAAATGCTCAATCCGAGGCTGTTGCACGGTTGGTATCACTAGCATTACGCTCGGGTGTGGCACCTGCAGCAATCGTGAAACAACTTAGAAGTATCCGCTGTCCAGCGCAGATTATCACCGCTAATGGTATGGTGTTTTCCTGTCCGGACGCCATCGCCCAGGCGCTCGAGAGATATATGGACAGCCCAGTGGAGCGTAATAATATACTAAATGATTCCGGAAAATCACCGACTTGCCCAGAATGCGGTGGTATGGTGGAGTACATGGAAGGCTGCATTATTTGCCGTTCGTGTGGGTATACAGAGTGTGAGTGAGATTTATTCAATTTTTTTATTACGTCTATTGGAATTTGTATTTGTTTAGCTAACAAACCCATTGTTATTTAAACTCTTTGATATC
>CBFDAW010000726.1:0-1961 GCA_965602865.1 uncultured Thermoplasmata archaeon | reverse complement strand
TATCATACTTACCATCGAATGAGGATGTGGGATTTTTCGAATTTACAATTTCCATAAAAGACAAAGCGATGAAAGAATATGGCAAAACAATGGTAATAAAAATAGAGGTTCTTAATGCTAATGATAATCCAATATTATTATCCTTAAAAGAAATTTCCACGGGCGATAAATATCCAATACCCTCGGATCACATCTTAGATTTGTCCGAAGACATCAACCTGTATGAGAATGATGAGCTTTTATTATTGGTTACCGCTATAGACCCTGATTCTGATGATGAATTAACATTCCATACCGATAATCTGAACATTGTTGAAATTGATTTAGACACAGATAATCCAAACACTGCTAAGATTATTATTACACCGCAGAAAGACTCTATTGGATTTTTATACTTTAATATTACAGTAAAGGATCGTAAAATGGCGTCTGATACCGTCCAGGTCATATTCGAGGTACAGAATGTGAATGATAAGCCAGTGGTTAAAATCATATCTCCACCTGAATATGATCAGGTCCAGGTATTTTCCCCCGGTCAGGAGATTACCTTTGAAGGGAGTGCAGAGGACCCTGATATTCCATATGGTGATTCGTTGGTTTACAAATGGATATCAGATAAGAATGGAGAACTAGGGGATAACAATATTATTACCGTTAGCGACCTGATAATTGGAGAACACCAAATTACTTTTACGGCTGAAGATTCGTATGGCGAATCAAGTTCTATTAAGATATATGTTATTATCGGTGGAAGGGATAAGGATAGTGACAATCTACCGGATGATTGGGAAATTATGTTTTTTGATAGTTATATGAAGTACAAAGGTGATGATGACCCGGATGGGGATAAGTATACTAACTCTGAAGAATATCTCGCTGAATCTAACCCCACGGACATAAATGACCCCGAGGAACAACCGAAAAAAGAAGAGATGGATATTGTTTTTATTAGTGCAGTTGCAGGAATGGTAATTATTGTAATAATTGTTCTTTTGATCTTGTTTTTGTTCATGCGAAAAATGAGGAAGAAGAAGGCAGAAGAGCTCGAGCAAAAGAAACAAGCAAGCCAAGCTACCGCCGCGGATACCGGTGAAAAGGATCTCTATGCCGAACTCTATGGCAATCTCGGTGCAACAGCGAAAAAGGATTCAAAAACCACACCACCGGGTGGGTTACCCATGACAAACCTGCCAATGACCGGTCCCGGTGCAAAAGTACCAATGGGTTACGTACCACCACAAATAACCACTTGTCCGAAATGCAATACAATAATGACGTTCTCTCCAGACGGTGGGATGTTCTGCATTAAATGCGGCTATAAATCCGAGCAGTAGGAATTTATAAGGGTACTTAACCAAATGTTTGCTGTTTAGTACCTCTGTGGTATTTTTTTCTTAATTCTCTATACAATTATTCGTGAGGGATTTTTTTATACTATAATAAATATACATAGAGCCCGCGTCATGTAAAATAAGCATCAATTTGGGAGGAGCCGTATGCATACAGGAGATAAGTAGGATGGAGGAGAGTAAGGGGTTATCAGGAATTTTTGGACAATTCAAGAAAATTTTTTGGATAGTAAACACTCTTGAGCTATTCGAAAGGGGTGCGTATTATGGAACTATGGCAGTCCTAGGTGTACATGTAGTAGAGACAATATTGGGTGGTGGACATAATGCTGAAGCGATCTGGGGTGCTCTTTATGCCATGCTTATAATCTTACTTTATTTCATCCCCTTGGTTTCAGCTGCTTTGGCGGAAAAATATGGATATCGAATGGTCCTTCTTGGCGCTTTTGGAATTCTTATTATTGGCTATTTTCTGGCTCGTTCGTTGTTGATGACAACCCCCCTTTTTATTCTACTAGGAGTCGTAAAACAACTAATGATAGCTCTCTCGTTCATTCACGAGGTAGGATTGCGATTTTGAAAATAACCCACTGGGTTCCATCGCGTAGAAGC
>CBFDAW010000725.1:0-1969 GCA_965602865.1 uncultured Thermoplasmata archaeon | reverse complement strand
TAAAGAAGAAACAATATTAAAGGTGTAGGTGGCACATCCTCGCTATTTAGGTATTAAATAACAAAAATTCTCCAATAATTGGTTTTTGAATACAATCGCAATTTTGATAAATGAAAAGTCCACCATCTATCAGATTTTCAATAGCTGTTTCTATAATCAAATTCCCAAAATCATCAATTTTTAACCCATCTGTACCTTCATATCTCAACATAATATCATTAGGTTCACCACCAGGGTGCACGATAAAATCATACTTCAAACCTTTGGTTGTGGTGTAATATCTTAGATCAATGTTATCATAAATATTTTCATAAATGATTTCTTGATAATTTGGAACATCCGTGCACCATTTAGATGAATTATTACCGTAGAAGAAATTGCTTCGATATTGCAATAGTCCCCGACCTATTGGAATGACTCGATTAGCACTCTCGAAATTTAATTTTAGAACTACACTTTCATATTTCGCTGGCACTTGGGGCTCCAATCTCCCCATCGGGTCAAACGGCAATTCCGACTCTCGACTCTTGACTCCCGACTCTCGACTATAAATCGAAATCTCATCCCTTATCTCAAACACCACACCATCGTCCAAGAACCATACACCTTTTCCTTGAATGTAATATCGTACTGAATCATTACCAACTTGCCCACGATTCTCAGTGAAATAACCGTCGAGATTATTTAAATTCTGTATAATGCGAGATTTCTCAACTTGGTCGAAAATAGGATCGTCAATAACATCGAAGCTATCGGCTATAGAATCATTTATATATACTGGCCTCGGAAATGCATTGTTTAAAATAGGGAATACCAGGATAGAAATTATACCGATTACCCAAACATTAATTCGCATCAAACGACCCCGGTTGGGAAATATTGTTTTATTTATACACTTAAATCAACTATTTATATAGATTGAAACAACATTTTAATTAATATTTAAGTTTTTTTATTGATTTGACATCTTATTTTACCCTCTTCCAGCGTTTTGTGATGCTGGCCTCGAGCTCTTTTGCTAGCTTCAAACCGTTCTCAGTCAAAAACACAGAATCTTGTGCCCTATTACCCAATATGATCCTCGCCTTCGAACGTGTGATATATCCCATAAGCTCGTATTTGTTAATCAGATACGATGTATAACTGATGCTGTACTTCAAATGTTTACTGATGCCTTTTGCCGTAACCGCTTCTGAAACCATATAATTATCGCGTTCATGATTATGTGCTAATAGGTGCAAAAAAAACTTTTGATCCATTGTTAATTTTTTATTTGGTTTCTTGGGGATATTAACCCCCCCCCCCCAATATCTATTAATATTTTTTTTCTTTATAATCTACACTCATAAATTACTACATAACCAACACGTAATCTTAGTATTTATCATTTTTGTGTTATCATTTGAGTTACTTGCAGTGACGATGCCAGAGATTCAAATTGTACCTGGGTTTGAGTTTGTATCTGCACCTATGGGTCCGGCTGTTTAGGCATCAATTGCGGCTGTTGTGCCGATGTGGACTGAAGCGGTTGGGTAATTGAAGGTTGAATGGCGGGTAAGGATGCTAGTACCGGTGCGGGTTCCGGTTCTAGTGGTGGTGGTTGTACTGTTGATATTGATGCAGGTGCTTCCGAGATGGCTAGCGATTTAAGTGATTGATCCTGGGGTTGAAGTAAAGGTGGTTTATCTGAGGTCTCAGCAGATATAGGTGCAGTTTCTGATGTGTGGGTTGGTCTAGCTCTGTAATCGTTGTCTCAATTTATACTATGATTTGCTATATTCTTCTGATTCGTATTTTCTTTTGTTTGATCTTTATTCTTCTTATCTTCATTTTCTAGAAATTTTTTTTGAATAATCCCTGATTGCTTTTTTAGAGTAATGGATTAATTCCTTAGGGATTAACGCAAAATAACTCTTACTTATTATCATTCATTTTCGCTATCTTTTGGTTTAATTGTATAGTTCCAATT
>CBFDAW010000724.1:0-1973 GCA_965602865.1 uncultured Thermoplasmata archaeon | reverse complement strand
GACAACACCTATTTCATCGTCCATGCATCGGTTAAATGCATCAATCAGTTCATGAATTGTTTTTTGGGTACAAGCATTGTATCGTTGAGGTCGATTGATGGTTATACGAGCTTTACCATCTTTCTTTTCAAAAATAATTTCTTCATAATCCAATCTATCTCATCCCTACATAATTTAATTTTCAATTTAATAATTAATCAATAAGAATGAACTTGAGATATTTAACAATTCCTAATTAGGATCAGCTTTCTAAGACACTTACAGTGTATCGACTACTTTATAGAAAGTATGCTAATGCTTTAGCATACCAATGTTAATCAGAATGTTCATATCCCAATTTTTTTAAAATTTCAATTTCCTTTTGTTTATGCAGGTCTGCTATTTTTGCTTTTGTTTTTTGCCATTCAGAACCTGCAAGTGGATACCATTTTAGTATAATCAAACAGACTAACAACAAAATGGCAGGAATAAGCATCCAACCGATGATAATTCCCGTTTCGGCGTTAAAACTTTGGTCACCTTTCGGTAAAATTGGTTGAAATCCAAAGAATCCTATAATAGAAAGAAATACCGCTTGAGCAAGACTAATCGCATATTTTGTTATAAAAGAATTTACGCCCGCATACATTCCCTCTCTTCGCTGACCAGTTACATCTTCATCCTTATCAATGACATCACCATTCATCATTGGTATCAAATATAATCCCCCTGCAAGACCCATTCCAATTCCTATAAATCCTATAGCAGTAGGAATTAAAAAACGACCGAAGAAGAGAATTATAAAACAGCAAAGTGAAAATATTCCTTCCATTATCATTAAAGATTTTTTAACGCCATATTTTTTACCTCTAACTACAAATAAATAGAGACCAATAAAAATGCCTAAAAATAAGAATCCAAAAAGTATTAACATAGAGAATTCTAATTCGTCTAAATAATAGAAAAGACCAAACATTAATAAGCTTTGAACATAAATGATCGAGAAACTAATAATTTCAAAAATAACGAATGGACGATTTGTTAATGTGTTTTTCAACGATTTTAGGAATGGAATTTTTTCTTCTTCTTGGTGGTAATGTTTCTCTTTATAGAAAAAACTGCTTAAGAAAACTAACACTCCAATAGCAGCTCCCAAACTAATGTTGATTATTTGATATGTTGTTGGATCATCACCGGGACCAGGTTGAATTATTGGAATGATAATTAATGGTAACAGGTTGGCAATAACGCTAAAAAGTACTTTCCAGATGAATATGCTCCCTCTGGCTTTATTTGATACTGCCATTTCATAAGGCATGACGTACAAAGAAGTAGCAACAGCAGTATACAATGTATCATAGAAAAACAAGGTTACTAAAAATTGTAAAAACATTCCGATTTGATTGTTTTGGGTTCCAGGGAATACGATCCAGCACAGAATATATGATAATGCTATAAGTGGTGCTCCATACCGAATATACGGAATACGACGCCCTAATTTATTTCTTGTCTTATCACTGATATATCCAAAAATTGGATCATTTATTATATTCCAAAATCCAAAAATTAGTAGTACCCATCCGGCTAGTGCCGGATCAAGTAATCTTACTCTAGTAAAATAATAAGTTAAAGCCCCACCACCAATCATTGTTTGTAATATTCCAACTCCACCATCAGCGGCGGTAACCCATACCCGACTTTTTAAGGGTATAATTTCTTCCTTTAAATTATTAGATTCAACCATTTCTATCAATTTTTTCTAATCAATATTCTTATTTATATTGGACTTTAATATTAATTTTATTTTTTTTTATCTGGAATCATTGGTTTATGTTTATTTTATTACTATAATCACATCGTGAAACTTCTGTTTCACGAATATTTTACGAATCTAAAACCTATTTCTAACTTGATTTCATGAGTTCTTGATTGAGTTCCTCAACGAAATTCACGACTTTTGACATTTTTATCCGGAATAAACGATCTAATCTATA
>CBFDAW010000723.1:0-1996 GCA_965602865.1 uncultured Thermoplasmata archaeon | reverse complement strand
TCAACATATGAACTCATTACATACCGTTCACCATCGCAATGGGGTACACAGCGTCATGTTAGTCCTGAAGCAGTCCGGGAGCTAGATCGTAGGTACCCATCTACTTTCAATAATTATGATCATACTAATAATCATGTGGTTATTACACCAAACTCACCCTGCCCGATTTTATTCGGCGTACGCGGTGATTCTATTGCTGATTTATATAGTGCTCTACCAAAGCTTGCAGAAAATGCCGAAAACATAGAGAAATGGTTGATGTTTCGCACCAACCAGGGAACAGACGATCATCTTATATCCACCAGGATACATGCGGTTAAGCCATATTCTTCTGTAATCGTAACCGGTAGGGTGAGGACAAAACCACTTACTATCACGGGCGGTCATGTGTTGTTTAATATAGAAGACCCCGCACCAGGTTCTTATTACACTCGAAATAAATTGAACGTAATCACTTGTGCCGCTTATGAACCAACAAAGGGTTTTCGCAGCATAGTCAGAGGCTTATTACCGGGTGACATCGTAAGTGTGTACGGCGGTGTTCGAACGGAGCCAAAAACCATTAACATCGAAAAGCTGGCAATCACTAAGCTCGTGCAAAATAAAATCAAGCTTCCCAACCCACGATGTCCTATCTGCAAACGTGCCATGAAATCGATTGGAGAAGGTAAGGGTTACCGCTGTCGAACATGTCATCAAGTGATACGAAGTGATAGATCATTCTATACTACTGGCATTCGTCAATTGGTGCCGGGACTTTATGAGGTACCCGTAGCTGCTCGAAGGCATTTAAGCAAACCATTAAAACGTGGCAAATGGCATCCTGGCATCATGAGGAACCCACCGAAAAGTTTATAAATCAATTTAAATTTTGTACAAGTTATCTTAAATACTTCCAAATCAATAGTATCTCTCAGAGGTTAATTTAAGAAAGGTAAATATTTAAAGTAAATAGTAGAACTAATTATTACCAAATCTGAATGCCGGTACAAGTAAAGCCTCGAGGAGTTGGAATATGACCTGGGCAAGAACTGGAAGCGTTTTTATAGTAGTTTTCGTAGTTATCATTACGTTAACAGCACTTGCTGTTCTAGGTGATTCTGGTGGGGTGGGAACAAGAGTGCGTGCCGGAGATAATGCTGCTAGCTACGTATATTTGGATGCAAGTGTTGTCGAGCAGGATATTCTACCCTTTGGTACGGTAGAATATGAAATAATAGTGCGAAACTTGGGAGATTCCAATATTACATATACACCCCCATCTCCCGTTAGTTTAACGCTCCCTACCGACTGGAGTATTTCATTTTCGCCAGGTTCCGCAATTTTCATTCCGGGCAACATGTTCGAGATTCTAATAGTAAATCTGACGGCGTCATCCGAGGCTAAGGCTAATACAATTGTTGATTTGGAAATAATTGGCACGACCTCCAATCCGGAAGCGGAGATCATCCCAGTTACATTAACCACCTCCGTACGTCAGATCTATGCAACCGGTTTATCTACGGTGGATCGGCTCGTACTTGATTCGCCGTTGGATACTAAGAATTTTGATATTACAATAGATAATAATGGTAATGGAGACGATAGAGTAAGATTGGAAATTACTGGCATCCCATCGGGGCTGGAGCTGTCACAAAATTCTCAGGAGTTTATTATCAATCATGGGGATTCAGCGTCCCTTACCATTACCATGTATCCCTCGTCAATTTTGACCGCTGGCGAGTATAAGATAGGGATTAGTTTGTACCGCATTAATGATACGGGAAAAACCATGGTGAGTTCGCAGGATTTATGGGTAGAGGTTAGATATTATCCAGATCTAACTCTCAGTATGGGCGATATCGTATTATCCAAATATGTACCATACAGTGGTGAAAATGTTACCGTGAACATTACAGTACATAATATTGGCGATTCTGATGCGAGGAACTTCAGTGTAAGTATTTTCCCCGTAACGCGTTCCGGTAGTCAGCTACAAGATATTCATGATATCTCG
>CBFDAW010000722.1:0-1998 GCA_965602865.1 uncultured Thermoplasmata archaeon | reverse complement strand
TTGCAAAAATATTTACGAAAAAAGTATATCAATATACGGTTTCAAAATCGGTGTTTGTTTGAATCTATCAAGTTTTAAAATTCCCTGGAATTCATCAAATATTATGATGGATTCTGTTTCAGAGCCGATAAGGATGATTCAATAAGGTAGTTTAAAATGGCTTGACGATCAACAAATATTTCTAAATTCATACTTGTCACTATTGTATACTTACCTTATAAGGTTACTAATCTATATAGGTTACTTGTTTTTAATATTTACTATTAATGGTTTGATTTCTTAGCGTACTGGAATCTTTACAAAATTAAAAATGGGTGCTCTAACAAATGGATTTTTCACACAATTTTTCATTAGAGAGATTTTCATTACAAATTGTTCAATTTACTTATTTATCAATAATTATTCTCTTTTTATTCTTATACGATTCCACCGCTGCTTGGACGACACGAAGCGCCGCTAAACCCTCGGCACCGGATACCAGCGGTAGTGTCGAACTCTCGATCGCATTTAAAAAATCCAAAAGTTCGTTTTTTAAGGGCTCTTCGGGTTTGATGGAAATTGTTCGTGTATCATATTTTTGTGGTAAATGATATAGATTACTAAGATCATAATCGATAAGCGTGGAGGACGAAACCTCCAAGGATTGGGTTTGATAATCGAACTCTACAAAGTTCGACGAACATGTCAACGAAACCTTGCGTACTTTCATCGGCGTCAACCAGTTTACTTCGATAAAACCGGGTATTGTTCCGGATTTACCCTCGAATTCCAGTAATATATTGGCATGGTCCTCGAAGTTCGAATTACCATTAGAATGTGTAATCCCCGCCAGGCCATATACACTTTTTATCGGATCCCCCACAAGATATCGGAATACATCAATGTCATGGATCGCAAGATCAAAGATCACGCCTACATCACGTACCCTGGGTGGATATGAGCTGACACGACGGGATGAGATCGAAATTAGATCGCCAAATTTTTTATTCTTTAACATATCTTTGGTGAACTTCACTACCGGGTTATGTCGTTCAATATGTCCTACGGCTAGGATTACGTTTTGCTCCTTCGCAAAGCCAATTAATTTCTCACCGTCCAAAATAGTAGTGGTGAACGGTTTTTCTATTAGTACATGCTTTCCTGAATTAATTGCTGCCATACCGATCTCAAAATGCAGCTCGGTCGGGGTGGCTATGCTGACCGCATCTAGGTTATCGAGTTCTAATAGCTTTTTATAATCGTTAAAGCATTTTGTATTAAACCGTTTGCTTATATTGGTTGCAGCCAACGGATCATTATCTGAAATCCCTACTAGATTTGCGATCTCCGAATATACTCTCGCATGGTTCTGACCCATTGAGCCCACACCAATAACGCCGACATTTAACATAATGATCACCAATAGAAATCATCGTAATGTACACTGAAAAGCTATAAGTTTAAGATATATCAATAGGTGTACATCCATATCCGCATTTGGGACATAAATGCATGGCATGATGTCCATTTATTTTTTCTTGGGGCGAATCACCATCACGTTCCAGCTCCCAACCACAATTCCTACAGAAGAAATTGACGCCATCATATGAGGATTCATCCAGTTTTTTGCCACATTTCCAGCACCCAATATAGGTGCCATTATCATTACATACATCACATACCATTTCAATCACCTTAAATGAATAAATTGTATGATTATCTCCGTCCTCTTATTCAAGGAGAGTGTAGTGTGGAGGTAAATTTAATTTATTATTATTTATATTTATCTTGTAAATTTACCTACAATTTTTTAAAAACTGAGTTCCTCACCGCATTTTGGACAGCGGTCGAAATCCGGGCTAATAACCGTATCACATTTATAACACCGGTACTCAACACCCGTTTCCTTAGATATTCCCATCTTTTGTTTGAGTTTTTTTATTTCTTCCGGTTCTGTATCTACTGACGAACTAGGGTTAGTCTTATATCGTTCCGCTATTGATATTGTACCCTCTGGTT
>CBFDAW010000721.1:0-2002 GCA_965602865.1 uncultured Thermoplasmata archaeon | reverse complement strand
CAAATGATCTTCCACCTATAGCGTCAGAAACAAACCAGGCACTTCCACTAGCACCTGAGGCTGAAAAAACCGCAAATGACGCTGGAAAAGGTAAAAAAACAAATGGGAAAGCGCCAGCTGCCAAACCTGCAGATAAGAAATTGCAAAAAAAAGGTCCTAAAAAATAATATTTGAATAGTGAAAATACTATTCCAAGCTCTAATTAGAGTCGTTCGCATGAAAGAAAAAGAAGTTTGGACCTTAGATGGACGGAAAAAATTATTTTTGGTCGATGATAACAACCATGTAATTAAGGAGCTAAAGGACTTAGGATCATTAAGCAAAACCGAGATGCTCTGGGTTGCGAAACGACCAGGCCTTCCATATAAAGAATGGCTAAAAGGATATAAAAAAACAGAAGAACCATAAAAGTTATAATTCTATTTTTTTTATCATTTTAAAAATTTCGCGAACCTTATCAATATTTAGTTGTTTCTCAACATCCTTTAGAAATTCACTTAAGTCCTTTTCTGGAAATGTTTGCTGATATTCGCATGCTTGGAGTGCCATCTCTAGCTTGTCAAGATTCTTTAGCACCTTTGCTTCGGTACTCTTTTGTTGATCATATTCCAGCCAAAGAGCGATATATTCAGCGCCATTTGGAATTTTATTTAATAGTTCTTTTACTGCCGCTTCTTCCAAACTTCGTTTTTCTTCAATAGTCAACCCATCATGAGGCGTAATATCACCGATTTTCGCTTCTGCAAGATCGTGCAATAATGCCATCTTTAATAGTTTACAGGTATCTAACTTTAATATCTCACCGTATATCATAGCCATAAAAGCCGCCCTGAATGCGTGCTCGGCAACCGATTCGGGATCTGGCACGCCGCATCTTAGCCACCCGGCACGAACGGTGGTTTTTAGCTTACCAATGTTATGAAATAATTTTAATAACTCCGCATCTTTCATGATAGCTCACCAAATGTTTACTAAATTTATTGTAGACACAATATTCCGTCTAAATACTTAAATAATTTCGGCTCATTATCCAACGCTGAGGAAGATAATATGAGTCAGGCTATAATGGAAACCACTAAAGGGACTATTGTTTTGAATTTATTCGACCAAGATACACCGGGGACCGTTGCTAATTTTGTAAAACTGGTAAATCAAGGATTCTATAACGGGCTAAAGTTCCATCGAGTGATCGATGATTTTATGATCCAGGGAGGTTGCCCCAAAGGGACCGGGACCGGTGGACCAGGATATCAAATAGATTGTGAGCTCCGGTCGCATCTTAAGCATGGTATCGGTGCATTATCCATGGCACATGCGGGCACGTGCAAGCACGACCCAAATACCGGTCAAAAACTCAGCGGTGATTGTTCGAACGGGTCACAGTTTTTCATCACGCATCGTCCTACACCACATCTGGACGGCGTACACACGGTCTTTGGTCAGGTTGCCCAGGGCCAAAACGTCGTAAACGCAATTCGACAGGGTGATGCTATCACGAGGATTACGATCAGGTGAGCAGCTTAAGATTACGTAGAAATTAAAATCATATTGTGGGAATGATAAAAATTCCCATTAATCATTTTTTTGCATCATTAATTGGATTTTGAATCATTTTTACTGAATTATTTTTGATATTTTGTTTTTCAGCCGGTTTTATTGCGGAGTCATCTACTGGCTTTTTAATGTCTTTGGATTTTTTTCTATAATTTGATCGATATGCTATTAATCCAAAAACACCAATCAATATGCCAATTGTAAATATTAACAATATTACAGTTATGTATCCCAAAGGAGTAATGCCGTATGATTTTTTATTGGCTGACTCATCATCTTCGTTTAATTGATTTGGAATCAACTCAATATTGATATGTCCTCTACACAACTCTTCACCCTTATAGTAAATTACAGCTGTAATATCTATTAAATTTACGGATGTTTTGGGAAGTTTATAATTGTATGAATATATACCCTCATCATATTTATTAACAAACAAAAATGAACC
>CBFDAW010000720.1:0-2010 GCA_965602865.1 uncultured Thermoplasmata archaeon | reverse complement strand
GAATAAATCCAATCATCGAAATACGGGTATGCTTTCCAGATCCGCTGGCACTCGTTAGGCGGTACCCAGTCATCTAACTCTACGATCAATATTAACGGTGTTTCGTTTAATCCGATGAACGGGTTCGAACTTTTTGCGTCCTTGATTGACATGATCTGGTTATACCCCACATGGATCTCTTCTTTGGTGTTGAGCACATACATGTAGGGATCGAATGGTATGTCCGCTATGTTCGCCGGGTTAATAGGTTCCATAAAGTCGATGCGTACGACTGTGGAATAACCGACATTTCTATTTGTAAAATTGAAAATAGTTAGATTCAGCACCCCACTACCCGATCCCGAATCCGCCCAGAACAATGTATCGGTTTTATCATAATGCCGTGCGCTCCAGTTGTATCGAGCACACCCAAAGATCCCGATGCCCAGGAAAATCTTATGATTGTACCCCGCCTCCTTTAGCATTCCGACATGTTCGATTTCAATGCTCGTGAGTTTACCGTCATAGCGGTAGTCGCTCTTGACATACATCATCATGCCAAAGTCATTGAAATCATAATCACACCACTTCTGTTTTTTGAGGTCTTCGTACGCGATATACCCGCACCAGTGGCCGAGATGGTTAACTCGGACGAGTGCGGCGTCCATAGCGGTTGACCCGTCATCATCAGTTACCGTTAGTGTAACGGTGAAAATGCCAAGAGTAGAGTAGGTATGCTTGATTTCGAAACCGTATAACACTGCCCCATCGCCAAAGTCCCAGGTAAAATTAATAATCTCATCGGGGTATGAGTATGCTCCCGAGGCGTTGAATATTATTGTTTTATTGGTATAAACTATATGATCCGGTCCCGCTACGGCAGTGGGGCATAGGTCATTTACCGAGATATTAATATAATCAACAACCACAGAATCGCCATCGTCAATGACTGTCAATTTCGCTGTGTAGGTGCCATTGTCCAGGTAGGTATGGGTTGTGTTTAGCTCAGTTGAATCGATATCGTTATCCGGTATATTATCGGCATCGGGGCCGTCGGTTAAAATATCGAAATCCCAGTACCAGGACAAAACATCATGTCCCGGGTTTTCGAGCGTGCCGTTGAAACTGAATATTTCACCCTCATCGACCACCTTGTCATCACCGGCAAACACCCGAGGTATTAAATTTAAGACAATAATCGTACAATTATCTTTTCCCGTACCACCATCGTCATCAAATACTGTTAATGTTACATTATAAATTCCTGGCCGGGTGTATAGGTTGCTCGTGTATAGCGAATCCGAGCCGGTATTACCATCATCAAAATCCCATTTAATTGTATGAGTATCCAAAGCACCGGGGTCGAAGAATATCCCGATGAAGTACGCGATCTCTCCTTCGTTAATTACCTGGTTTAGGCCTGCAGAGACCGACGGTGAGATGTTCATCACGAAAATTAAGGCGTCGTCTTTCGCACATCGGCCATAATTATCGCAGACCTGGACGGTGATAGTCCCCGTATGGTCGTCGAACCATGTGTAATTATACATAGATGATGAGCACCAGGGCGTATCAAAGTTACCGTCATGATCCAAATCCCAGCGAAATTCGAACTTTACCAGGTGATCCACCGTATTACAGGTAGCCGTGAGTGGCACCGGGAAGCCCTCAATGCCAACATAGGCCCCGTCAGCATCAACGGTGAGCGCGGGCAGCGGTCGCCAGGTCACTGCCCAGTTGTATAGAATTGGTGTTGATCTCTGGTCCGATGAGAAATTTGCGAGCAGTTGAATGGAGGTGTAACCTAGTTCATTAATAGCCGAGAGGTTGAAAATATCTCCTCTCAAATCTCTAAACCCGGGAATACTAATATTAGTTATCGGGTCGATAATAGAGATATTAATGAATGTCCCGGTCGGTTCGGTTTTGTTGAGTATCAATTGATCGAAGACTTGATATTTTGGTAAATTAATAATTGTAGAATTAATAGAACCACATGAGCTGAATTTGGATTTTGCCAGACCGATTTGG
>CBFDAW010000719.1:0-2021 GCA_965602865.1 uncultured Thermoplasmata archaeon | reverse complement strand
CAGTACATACCATTAGGTAGGGCAATCTCTTTGGACTGTAGCACGCCTTGTGTGTAGAAAGAAGAACCTGAGCTTGTTAACCGGGCAGTGCAACTATCTGATTTATGATTATATAAAGTAACATTCGTTGTTAACTCAACATAGTCCAGGGTCTTAAAAATATCCACCCAGGACCCACCTAAAATATTTTTTTCAATAACACCCTTTTCCCCTCGAGAACTACGGGAAATAGGTGAATTACTTTCTATGTTATCATAAGAAAGCTCTACATTATCATCAAGATTTTTAAGATTTGATGTATCAGAATCATCGATAGATGATTCAAATTCATAGTTAGAATTAAAACAGGACATTAGTAATGATACAATGAAAGCAATGGAAACCAATTTATAATAAATCACCCCGGTCGCCTCCTAGGTTAGTAACATATATAGAAATAAATTATTTAATTATTACTATTTAATCTCTATTTTATGTTTAATAGATTAGTTTAAATTTCATTTTCAAAGTCTAAAGAATATATCATCATTGTTCTAATTCTGCAGATTTATTCGATTGATCCTGTTGTTGTTCTGGTTGTTGTAGCTGAGGTTGAGGTACTTGTTGTGGTTGAGTTTGCTGTTGCGGCGGTGCCGGTTGTGGTTGCCGGTAAGTTGGCATCTGTGTATGTGCTTGTGGTTCAGATACGCTAGCCGTTATTGTCGGTTGCATACTAGGTGGAGCTTGTTGTGGCTGTGGTTGAGCCACAGTAACACTAGGTGGTGGGCTCACTGGCGGGGTAGGGGTGGGCGCTTGCGTTGGAGTAGTAGTTATTGTTGTGGTCGCCGGCGGTAACTGCGGCGCCATTGTGTACGGCTTAGCCTCCATTTCAAATTTAGCTTTCAAATTCAAATAAATATCTTGGTCAATCTCACCGTGTAATAACCGTTCTTCTAATAATTTTATTTTTTGTTGAGGTGTTAGTCCAGAGTCAATTCCATGTTTTTGCATCTCAGCGGTTGGATCCATTTGAACAGGCGCTTGAGTTGTGATGATTGCCGGCGGTAATTGGGCAGCTGGTTGTGCAGTTGTTCCGGCGGAGACCATAGGTCTTGCTTGAAATACTTGTGGTTGTGTAAGTTGAGTGCTTTGTGCTACATTGGTTGCACTAGGTAACCCGGGAAGCGGGGTATATGCCGCAATCGGCTGCAGTACCTCACCACCTGTAATTCCCAAGGCTTCGGTTTCCTTCTTACTTTTTTTCTTGCGCATCAAAACTATTAACAATATACTGATTATAATAATTATTATCAATATAATTAACCCAAACCATAAATAAATACTGGTAATTTGCTTTGATTTGGTATTTTCTTCGGGAAGTTCTTTTGACACAATTTGCACATGATCGTATGCTTTCAAACCCACAGCATCCTCTGCTTCAACGGTAATATTGTAATACCCCGCGGTTAATGTTAGATTATTCAATTGTTGTTCAAAGCCTAATTCGCCGGGGTCGGTTTTATTTGTATACCACCGGAATGTAAGTCTTTCATTGGATTGCCATACCAATAAATCTATATCTTCAGCGATGCATGTAAAGGAGATCTTATCAGTTTTCAAAAATTCTTTACCATACTCAGGTGAAATAATTTTAACGCTTGGTGGATCATTTACATTAAGCACACGAATCCTAATATGCTGTGAGACATATTCTACCGGCGTCTCATTATTATCGGTAACCGTGATATTTACATAATGCCAACCAACATCTTCGTTATGCGGATGGAAGACCAATTTCTTATCATGGTCATTAAAATAAAAATCACTAGTGTCGGTTATATTTGGAATATATGTAATCATACCACGTTTCACATCACCATCAATATCATCCACCGTTATCGTCAGGTTCAACCAATCATCCTGCTTTACGATAAATTCCAATTCCTTCGAGCTATCAGATATATATTGGCGTCCAATGCCTGTAATTTCCGGTAGGTCATTAGTCGGGTTCACGGTTATACGCACGGTCTCCTTTGCAGCAA
>CBFDAW010000718.1:0-2023 GCA_965602865.1 uncultured Thermoplasmata archaeon | reverse complement strand
AAAATGAGCCTCGACGTCATTAAGGAATCGATGAAACTTGACATCTCACCGGAGGTCTCGGCAGTTATGATCATGGAAGTGGATGGTCATAAAAATGCGGTTCTGGAGCAGATCGAAAAGATAAGGGAGATATGTGAAAAACATAATGGTATTGATGTCAAATCTACCGATGACCTCCAAAAGCGTGCAGAGCTCTGGAGTGCGCGGGCAGGGCTTGTGTCTGCGCTGTCCCGGTTCAAACCGGGGTACAGGTTGATACCGATCGCAGAGGACTTTGGTGTACCCACAACTAAGATACCCGAGGCAATCCGTGGTGCACAACGGATCGCTAAGGAGAATGATATACTCATTGCGAACTTCGGTCATGTCGGTGATGGCAACCTGCATACTACTTTCATTCTTGATGTGAGGAATAAAGAAGAATGGGGCAAAGTCCGTACCGTAGCCAATGATCTCTTAGAACTGGCGATCTCCTTGGGCGGCACAATTACCGCAGAGCACGGCACGGGTCTGGCAAAAGCACCATTCATCGGCAGGGAGCTAGGGAAAGGTTTGGATGTAATGCGAATGATCAAAAAAGCGTTAGACCCGAACAATATCCTTAACCCCGGTAAAATGGGTTTGGATGAATCGGTTGATGATATATTCGAGGATTTTGCATACGAGGGTTTGCTCAAACACCCGGAAAAGTTCCATTCGTTTGGCATGGATATCAATAATGAGATCCTAGCGTGCGTCCAGTGCGGTTTTTGCAGAGTTGGCTGTCCCGTATACGATGAGACACATCTTGAGTCACTCAATGCACGTGGCAGGGTCATACTTAGCTACGGAATATTATCTGGAGATATCGAACCCACACCTGAACTCGCGGAGAGGTTGTTCAAATGTACCACATGCATGAACTGTACAACAGTATGCCCCGCAAGTATCAAGGTGGTGGATATAATAGAGAAGGTTCGCCAATTCCTGGTCGAAAAAGGCTATGGTTTAGAGAGACATAAACAAATAGAAGATAATATAGCAAAATACCATAATCCATTTGGAGAAGGGACCGCACCTCGAGAAGAGTTGCAAAACTTAGTCAATAACAAAATGGTCAACAAGGAACCTCAGCATGCAAAAGGAGGTGCGAGTGAATGATCGTGTACTTCGCCGGCTGTATGGCAACATATAGAGAGCAAAATATTGCAAAAACTACAATCGAATTATTGAAAAAGTTAAACACTGATTTTACTATGTTAGGTAAAGAAGAATGGTGCTGTGGGTCAGTATTACTGCGGACGGGCAATATAAAAATCGCTAAACAAATGATGGAGCACAATATAAAAGCAATAAAGGATTTGGGTGCGGATACTGTCATCACATCATGTGCTGGCTGTTACAGAACCATTAAACAGGATTATCCAAAATATATTGGAGAACTTGGTTTCGAAGTACTACACACACCTGAATATATATATAGGTTCGTAGAAGCAGGTAAGCTAAAGTTCAAGCTAATGCACAAACCTATTAAAGTTACCTATCATGACCCATGCCATTTGGGACGGCACATGAATATCTATGACCCACCTCGAAAAGTACTTCAAGCCATCGAAGGTCTTGAGCTAGTCGAGATGTCACGGTCACGCGAGAATGCACGATGCTGCGGTTCAGGCGGTGGGGTCTCGTCAGGGTACAAGGATTTATCCAACCAGATGGCGGATACCAGAATCCAAGATGTACTAGAAACTGATGCGACGATCCTAACCTCAGCATGCCCATTTTGCACTTATGCCTTAAAATCCGCCGCTGAACGTGCTAAGGTTCAAAATAAATTGGAAGTGCTCGATTTTTCCGAACTAATTTTAAAATATATTGATGTAAAAAAAATTTGAATGATAAAATATTAATATACGATTTGCCTTTTAATAAATATAGTCAAGAGAAAAACATAGGTGAGAAAGAGAGAAGAAGAAGTTCACTGGGTTAAGTTGATTAAAATTTAAAAAAAGGATTGGCATTCATTAACAATAATATCTCAAAT
>CBFDAW010000717.1:0-2043 GCA_965602865.1 uncultured Thermoplasmata archaeon | reverse complement strand
CCCTTCCTTAACACTGGGGACATTAAGCATTAATACCGGCACATAATCGGTAAGAATCTCACCGAGTTTCATTTTACCATCGCATGTTGTTGGTGCTACCAAAAAATCACAAAGCTCGAAGTACGGGTTGCTCGCGGCGATCTTTGCCCCTAGTATTGACCTAACCAGCGGGCATAAACCTACATCGCCTAATAATTCGTTAGCCGAAAACACTGGTTCGTGGAACCCCGAGCATAATCGAATCGGCATTGCGCCTGCAGCCAGGATCAGTTCGGATGGTGCGAAGAGGCATAATGTCCCCACCACCTTGCCGCCCTGCTGCTTGAAATTATTAAGTTCACCTATACGCGTATTGAAGAAAGTGGCAGTTTTATCGAATAATTGCATAGCATTTGCACGATTTGGTAAATCCCTTTGTTGCTGTAGTATGCGTGATATCATTTTTTTAGCATCCTCGATCTGTTTCTGTTTCTGGACATCAAGGTTTAACTCTATACGCTCGCTGATATACTTTCTGTCTTCGGGTTTCAAAATTTCGCGATCTGACCTAGTTGAACCTGCTTTTGATTTTTTGGAAAATAGCCTCATGTTTTGGTACCCCCCAAGCTGCCTGAACCCGGGCGTAAAATATAACGTTTAGACTCTGAGTTTGGAATACTAACATTAATTGGTTTAATATTTCTATCTTGAGATGATCTATTGATTCTATCTTTGAAGAATTTAATACTTCCTTTCCTAACAGGATGTTTGGAGCGTAAAATAGTCTTTTCAAGAAACGCAACGGATAGGCAATCGTCTTCTGGGCATAGTTCTACACATCGATAGCAATGGATGCATTCTTTACTGGAAATATTCGTCTTCCCCTTCTCTTCATAGATCTCTTCAATATCCATGGGGCATGCACGTAAGCATATTCGGCACTTTGTGCATTTGCTACCGTCCTTTTGAAGGGTTAGTAATGAATATTTGTTGAAGAACGAATTAATAGCGCCCATGGGGCAAATTCTACACCAGAACTTGCGTACTGCAAAGGAGGATACAAAGAATACACCTAATACAATAACACCCAGCATGGGAACACCGGTGCTCCACTCCCAGGATAGTATTTGTTGTAAGAACACGAACATGGGTCGGGCAGGGCATACCTGCTCAAAGGGTGCATTTAACTCAGATTGGAATGCACTTAGTCCGTATATTGGTAAACTTAACATAAATACCAGTAGAATTACTATAAACAAAATAGCAAATTTAGCTTTATCCAGTGCACGGATCAGGGAATAACTGAGCTCTTGATACGGCAACCGTAAGAGCCGTCTAAGATAAATCATGAGATCTTGTATGAAGCCCATGGGGCATAGCCAGCCGCACCAGAATCGCGCGAGTAGAAGTAAAAGAATGAATAGTATCAGCAAAGGAATAATAAGGTTCAAATAAGATTGTGAGAACCCTGCCTGGACGCTGCTTTGGAGCTCGAAGAAATAGCAGTGTGTTGGTGAATTTTCGAGATATTTTGTGGTTAAATTAGGAATAAAGATATTACGTAGATAAGGATTAGTACCGAATTCTGGGAGTCCGAATAATAGTCCGTTCGCAAATACGATGAACCATGATAATTGTACGATGGTTTTAGTCCAGGTTACTGTATTTCTAATAGGATCACCTTTGTTTCATGTAATCGTCAAATAGTAGATCACCATGATCGGTTGAATTTAATTTATGATTTTTACCTTTATTCGAGTATGGTTTCACTTTCGTTCCTTGCTGTTTGGGTCTAAGCTGTTTTAGGCGTTTATGATATTTTGCATATAAACCCAATCCCAATAAGAAAAATAATATTAAGATCAGGGTTAAAATTTGTAATGAAATATCAAAATAATTCGTTTCTCCGATGGTAATTTCGATTTCATGCGTCCTACCATCGATAATGTAAATATGTGGTTCAGTATAACCCGAAGTGTAATCGCCCTTACCGGTATATCCACCCTGACCGGCTATTATCTCAATTTGGCCATCATTATCAACATCTTCAAGGTCCACACCAAG
>CBFDAW010000716.1:0-2045 GCA_965602865.1 uncultured Thermoplasmata archaeon | reverse complement strand
GCCAGGCGATACTGCACTAAACCGCTGTACCGTTGCAGGGGCGGTTATACATTCGAAGACCAACTTTACCGAGATGAAATCTATAGTGGATAACTTGCTTCAGACAATGGTTGGTGATAAAAAAATCATCCTTCGGTCGGGTTCTCATCCCGGGTTCATAGACGGCAGGTGCGTATCAATTATAACCCCCGACCCCGCGCGTGAGCTTGGGTACTTCGGCGAACTACATCCGAGAACCGTCACGGCTTTTGATCTGGGATACCCCGTGACCGCTTTTGAGCTGGATATTGAGTCTTTTTTGTAGATATCTAGCCTTTTTTCAGAAACCTATTCATATTTATCCAGTGTCACCCCACGCTGGCGCTGGTAGGTGCCGCTGTGCTCATCATATAATTTTTTGGGTACCGATAACATCTCCTCCAGGATTAATTGGGCGAAGGTGTCACCGATATTAAGCTTTACTGGTTTCTTAGATGCATTGAACGCCGAAAACGTGAGTGTCCCTTCGAAACCCGCATCGATCTTCCCGAAGGTGGACATGATGCCCTTACGCGCATACGAGGTTCGAAGCCAGAGCGAGGCGGTCAACTCACCGTTTAATTTTATATATTCAATAGTACTCACCGCAAACCACATCAGCGGCGGGATTTGTATCGAGCCCTCGGTTATTTTCGTCCCACCATCTTCAAGATACACCTCGGCGATGCTTAAGTCATAACCGTTTGGTGTAAGTTGTGTTTCGGAGAACGGCTCGATAGAGAGCTTACGAGTCTTGAGCCTGTCAATGATATCCTGGTCTGATAAAATACTCATTTTACCATCCTAAAGCCTTAAAAACATGATAAGTAATAGTATTTTCTATTTTGCATTTTACAATTTGCATTAAAAACGAAAAAATACTAAGCTTTAAATGTTCAATACTCCTTCCCTAAAAACCATCATATGAATTTAACCCCCTGGGCCCATAGGGTAGCCTGGATATCCTTCCGGCCTTCGGAGCCGGAGACTGGGGTTCGAATCCCCATGGGTCCGTTAACATCTTTAACCGAAACTCTTAAGTAGGTATAAATAGTTTTCGGTCTCATGACTCCTAAACGAAAAAATACGGAAAAAGCGAAACATCTACTGTTTTTAGATGAATATCCTAAATTTAAAAGATGGTTCGATAGCCTCAAACGGGGTAGTGAAAATACCGCACATGAGCGAGCTAGGGTTTTGGTAAGATATTGTATCAAATATAAATTGACACCAGATAGCTTGATACAATTGGCCAAATCAGACATTACGGGGCTTGAAGATCAATTCGATGATTTTCTAACGGAAATGCACAATAAAGGACGATCACCAGGGTATTTATCATCGTATTTAAAATCAATTAGGAGCTGGCTAGAGTTCAATAAATTGAAGTTTGAACGTAAGTTCAATTTAGGTAATATTAAAGAAACACCCACGATTGAAAATGAAATTATACCTAATAAAAAAGAACTAAAAACAATTTTAAATTATGCGAATGAAAGGGGTAAAGTGATTATTTCTCTTATTGCATTTTCAGGTTTAAGACCTCAAGTATTAGGGAATGGACTTGGAACCAATGGGCTAAAGATCAAGGACTTTCCAGAATTGAAAATTAAAAATAATGAGATAACCTTTGAAGTTTCACCAACATTAATAATAATCTCCTCAAAATTAAGTAAATCAAATCAAAAGTATATCACATTTCTATGTGAAGAGGGGATGGATTATTTAAAATTATATTTAGAGAAGAGATTAGCTATTGGTGAGAGTCTAAATCTTGAGTCACCAATCATTACCCCTCGTTATAAATACAATATTGGACGGAAAAATAGCAATTCTTACGGATCCGAGTTTATTAAAAGCCAAAACATATCTAGAGAGGTTAGAGAGGCCATGCGGCCTCGGTTTAACTGGCGACCATATGTCCTTCGATCATATTTTGATTCAATGCTGATGTTGGCTGAAAGTCACGGAAAAATATCTCACCCTTATAGACAACAATTTATGGGTCATATAGGGGATATCGAAGC